>NZ_JAGRQZ010000017.1:0-129585 GCF_018223915.1 Klebsiella sp. 64 | reverse complement strand
GGAGCTGCTGTGCCTGAAGAACAGTTCGCTGAAATCGCTGGTGGCGGACCGCCAGGCGGCGTTCCCGGCGTCGGGGGAGATCAACCGCAAGCTGGGGAATGCGGCGGAGGCGATAGCCCGCATCCGGGCGCAGTATGAGCCGGCGGCCGCACACATCGACACAACGGACGGTATCAGTATTGAATACCCTGAGTGGCGTTTTAACCTGCGCACGTCCAATACCGAGCCGGTGGTGCGTCTGAACGTTGAGTCCAGAGCGGATACTGCGTTAATGAATGAGAAAACCGCCGAGCTGCTCAACCTGTTAAAAGAGGAATCGCTTTGAGTCCTATGTTTTCAGCGATCTATCGCTACCGTGGCTTTATTATTGACAGCGTCAAACGGGACTTTCAGTCCCGTTACCAGACTAGCTTCTTAGGCGCGGCATGGCTGATCTTACAGCCGATCGCCATGATTTCCGTATATACATTAATCTTTTCTGAGTTAATGCGTGCCCGCCTGGCGGGCATGGACGGCCCTTTTGCCTACAGTATCTACCTCTGTTCCGGGGTGTTAACCTGGGGGCTGTTTACGGAAACGCTCAATAGTCTGGTCAACGTTTTTCTGACCAACGCCAACATTCTTAAAAAGCTTAGCTTTCCGCGGATCTGTTTACCAATCATCGTCACTGCTTCGGCGTTCATTAACTTCCTGATCATTTTTGGTCTGTTCGTGCTGTTTCTGATCGTTACGGGCAATTTCCCGGGCATGATTTTCTTTGAAATCATTCCGGTGCTGATCGTTCAGATGCTGTTCACCCTCGGCCTCGGGATCATCCTCGGGGTGCTGAACGTTTTTGTCCGCGACGTCGGGCAGTTCGTGAATATCCTGCTGCAGTTTTGGTTCTGGTTTACGCCCATTGTCTACGTGTCCAAAACGCTGCCGGAGTGGGTCTCTGGTCTGCTGGCGTATAACCCGATGGCGACCATTATCGGTTCATACCAGAACGTGATGCTCTATCACCAGAGCCCTAACTGGCTGGCGCTGCTTCCGGTCACGGTGCTGTCCGTCATTCTGTTTTTATTTGCCTGGCGTTTATTTAAAAAACATGCCGCTGATATTGTGGACGAGATTTAATCATGAGTATCAAAGTTCAGCACGTCGGCAAGGCGTATAAATATTATCCATCCAAATGGAACCGGGTCATTGAGAAACTTCTGCCGGGCGATAAGCCGCGGCACAGCAAGAAATGGGTATTGAAAGATATCAATTTCAGTATTGAACCCGGTGAAGCGGTCGGCATTGTTGGGGTGAACGGCGCAGGTAAAAGTACGTTACTGAAGCTGCTGACCGGCACCACTCAGCCGACCAAAGGCAGCATTGAGATCCAGGGGCGCGTCGCTGCGCTGCTGGAGCTGGGCATGGGCTTCCATCCTGACTTTACCGGTCGGCAGAACGTGTATATGTCCGGGCTGATGATGGGCCTGAGCCGGGAAGAGATTGAGCGCTTAATGCCAGAGATCGAAGCCTTCGCCGATATTGGCGACTACATTGAAGAGCCCGTGCGCATCTATTCCAGCGGGATGCAAATGCGCCTGGCGTTCGCTGTCGCCACGGCGTCCCGGCCGGATATTCTGATCGTCGATGAAGCGCTCTCCGTGGGTGACTCCCGTTTTCAGGCGAAATGCTATGCTCGCATCGCGGACTTCAAAAAACAGGGGACCACGCTGCTACTGGTCTCCCACAGCGCCGGGGATATCGTCAAGCACTGCGACCGCGCCATTTTCCTCAAAAATGGTGACATCTGCATGGACGGCACCGCTCGCGACGTGACCAACCGTTACCTGGATGAGCTGTTTGGCAAACCGGATAAAGACAGCGCGACAAAAAGCGCAACGGCTATCTCGTCAGCCAGTGGCGAAAGCCAGATGTCTCTCGATGAGATTGAAGATGTGTACCACACGCGCCCAGGCTACCGTCCGGAAGAATATCGCTGGGGGCAGGGTGGCGCGAAAATCATCGATTATCATATCCAGAGCGCCGGGGTTGATTTTCCTCCCTCACTGACGGGCAATCAGCAGACCGATTTTCTGATGAAGGTCGTATTTGAATATGACTTTGATTGCGTGGTGCCAGGCATCCTGATTAAGACCCTCGATGGCTTATTCCTCTACGGAACCAACTCTTTCCTCGCCTCTGAAGGGCGGGAAAATATTTCGGTTTCCCGCGGCGATGTTCGGGTCTTTAAATTTAGCCTTCCGGTTGATTTAAACAGTGGCGATTACCTGCTGTCATTTGGTATCTCTGCCGGCAACCCACAGACGGATATGACGCCGCTGGACAGACGTTACGACTCCATTATTTTACATGTGACCAAGAGCATGGATTTCTGGGGTGTCATCGATCTTAAGTCGTCCTTTACTAGCTACCAATGACGTTGAGAAAAACGATTCCATGACTAAAGACTTAAACACGCTGGTTAGCGAATTACCTGAGATTTATCAAACTATTTTTGGCCATCCCGAATGGGATGGCGACGCCGCTCGTGATTGTAATCAACGCCTCGATTTGATTACCGAACAGTACGATAACTTATCCCGTGCGCTGGGGCGCCCGCTTAACGTTCTCGATCTGGGCTGCGCGCAGGGCTTTTTTAGCCTGAGTCTGGCAAGCAAAGGCGCGACTATCGTTGGTATCGATTTCCAGCAGGAAAATATTAACGTGTGCCGCGCGCTGGCCGAAGAGAACCCCGATTTTGCCGCCGAGTTCCGGGTAGGCAGAATTGAAGAGGTGATCGCCGCGCTGGAAGAGGGCGAGTTTGATCTGGCCATTGGCTTAAGCGTGTTTCACCATATTGTTCACCTTCATGGTATCGATGAAGTTAAACGTCTGCTCTCGCGCCTGGCCGATGTCACCCAGGCGGTGATCCTTGAGCTGGCGGTGAAAGAAGAACCGCTTTACTGGGGCGTTTCTCAGCCGGACGACCCGCGCGAACTGATTGAGCAGTGCGCGTTTTATCGCCTGATCGGTGAGTTTGACACCCATTTATCCCCCGTACCGCGCCCGATGTACCTGGTCAGCAACCACCGGGTGCTGATCAACGATTTTAATCAGCCGTTCCAGCACTGGCAGAATCAGCCCTATGCCGGGGCCGGCCTCGCGCATAAGCGCAGCCGTCGCTACTTCTTTGGCGAAGATTATGTATGCAAGTTTTTCTATTACGACATGCCCCACGGCATCCTGACGGCGGAAGAGAGCCAGCGTAATAAACATGAACTGCATAATGAAATAAAGTTCCTGGCGCAACCGCCAGCGGGCTTTGACGCGCCCGCATTACTGGCCCACGGCGAAAATGCTCAGTCTGGCTGGCTGGTGATGGAAAAACTCCCGGGTCGTTTGCTGAGCGATATGCTGGCAGCCGGGGAGGAGATCGATCGTGAAAAAATCCTCGGTAGCTTGCTTCGTTCCTTAGCGGCGCTGGAGAAACAAGGGTTCTGGCATGACGATGTACGCCCGTGGAACGTGATGGTCGATGCCCGACAGCATGCCCGCTTAATCGACTTCGGCTCTATCGTTACCACGCCGCAGGACTGCAGCTGGCCGACGAACCTTGTCCAGTCGTTCTTCGTGTTTGTGAATGAGCTGTTTGCCGAAAACAAAAGCTGGACTGGTTTCTGGCGCTCGGCGCCTGTTCATCCGTTTAATCTGCCCCAGCCGTGGTCTAACTGGCTGTATGCGGTCTGGCAGGAGCCGGTTGAACGCTGGAACTTTGCCCTGCTGTTGGCGCTGTTCGACAAGAAAGCGAAACTGCCGTCAGCTGAACAGCAGCGCGGGGCGACGGAACAGTGGATCATCGCTCAGGAGACGGTGCTGTTGGAGCTCCAGTCTCGGGTGCGTAATGAAAGTGCCGGTTCGGAAGCGATGCGTGGGGAGATCCATGCTCTGGAGCAGCAGATCGTTCAGCTGCAGGCCGCACAGGATGCGTTAGTCGAGAAAGCTCAACAGCCGGTGGAAGTCAGCCATGAGCTGAACTGGCTGAATGAAAATATGGCGCAGCTGACCGCGCTCCTGGAATCGGCGAAGGCGCAACCGCAGGCTGATATTCAGCCCGAGTTGCCCCCTGAAACCGCTGAGCTACTGCAGCGACTGGAAGCCGCTAACCGGGAGATCCACCATTTAAGCAACGAAAACCAGCAGCTTCGCCAGGAAATCGAAAAAATCCATCGCAGCCGTTCCTGGAGAATGACCAAAGGTTATCGTTATCTGGGCCTGCAGATCCATTTGCTGAGGCAGTATGGTTTCGTGCAGCGGTGTAAACATTTTATTAAGCGCGTCTTGCGGTTTGTTTTCTCGTTTATGAGAAAACATCCGCAGGTAAAACATACCGCGGTAAATGGTTTACATAAGCTGGGCCTTTATCAGCCTGCCTATCGTTTGTATCGTCGTATGAATCCACTGCCGCACAGTCAGTATCAGGCTGATGCGCAGATTTTATCGCAGACTGAACTGCAAGTGATGCATCCGGAGCTTTTACCTCCGGAGGTTTACGAAATTTATCTCAAACTAACGAAAAATAAATAAGGAGATTAACTTGCATATTTTGATTGATGTCCAGGGTTACCAGTCGGAAAGTAAATTCCGCGGTATCGGTCGCAGTACCCTGGCCATGAGCCGCGCCATTATTGAAAATGCCGGTGAGCATCGCGTCAGTATTTTGATCAATGGTATGTACCCCATTGATAATATCAATGATGTCAAAATGGCCTATCGGGACCTGCTGACGGATGAAGATATGTTCATCTTCTCAGCCGTTGCGCCAACGGCCTATTGCAACATCGAAAACCACGGTCGTAGCAAGGCAGCCCAGGCGGCCCGCGATATCGCTATCGCCAATATCGCGCCTGATATCGTCTATGTTATTAGCTTCTTCGAAGGCCATGGGGATAGTTATACCGTGTCTATTCCGGCGGATAATGTGCCCTGGAAGACGGTGTGTGTATGCCACGATCTGATCCCGCTGTTAAATAAAGAGCGTTACCTCGGCGATCCGAATTTCCGTGAGTTTTATATGAACAAGCTGGCGGAATTTGAGCGGGCAGACGCGATCTTCGCTATTTCGCAGTCGGCAGCTCAGGAAGTGATCGAATATACCGACATCGCCAGCGATCGGGTACTGAACATCTCCTCGGCGGTGGGCGAAGAGTTTGCGGTGATCGATTATTCTGCTGAGCGTATTCAGTCTTTAAAAGACAAATACAGCCTGCCGGATGAGTTTATCCTAACGCTGGCGATGATCGAGCCGCGGAAAAACATTGAAGCGCTTATTCATGCTTACAGCATGCTGCCTGCCGAACTGCAGCAGCGCTATCCGATGGTGCTCGCGTATAAGGTGCATCCTGAAGATCTGGAGCGTATTCTGCGTCTGGCGGAAAGCTATGGCCTGTCACGCAGCCAGCTTATCTTTACCGGCTTCCTGACCGACGACGATCTGATTGCCTTGTACAACCTTTGCAAACTGTTTGTGTTCCCGTCGCTGCATGAGGGATTCGGCCTGCCGCCGCTGGAAGCGATGCGCTGTGGGGCCGCGACCCTGGGTTCAAACATTACCAGCCTGCCGGAAGTCATTGGCTGGGAAGATGCCATGTTCAATCCGCATGATGTGCAGGACATTCGCCGGGTCATGGAAAAGGCGCTGACCGATGAGGCGTTTTATCGTGAGCTGAAAGCGCATGCTCTCGCGCAGTCGGCCAAATTCTCCTGGGCCAATACCGCCCATCTGGCGATCGAGGGTTTCACTCGTCTGCTGCAGTCGTCCCAAGAGGCGAATGCCGGGCAGGCGGAAAGCGTGACCGCCTCCCGTATCCAGACGATGCAGAAAATCGATGCGCTGAGCGAAGTCGACCGTCTTGGTCTGGCATGGGCGGTTGCGCGCAATAGCTTTAAGCGCCATTCCCGCAAGCTGCTGGTGGACATTTCGGTTCTGGCGAAACATGACGCGAAGACCGGGATCCAGCGCGTCTCGCGCAGTATCCTCAGCGAATTACTGAAATCTGGCGTGCCGGGTTACGAGGTTTCCGCCGTCTACTACACCCCTGGCGAGTGTTATCGCTACGCCAACCAATATCTGTCCAGTCATTTCCCGGGCGAATTTGGCGCTGACGAACCGGTGCTGTTCAGCAAAGACGATGTGCTTATCGCCACCGATCTGACCGCGCATCTCTTCCCGGAGGTGGTGACGCAAATTGACAGCATGCGCGCCGCCGGGGCGTTCGCCTGCTTCGTGGTGCATGATATTCTGCCATTACGCCGCCCGGAGTGGAGTATCGAAGGCATTCAGCGTGAATTCCCGATCTGGCTGTCCTGCCTCGCAGAGCACGCCGATCGGCTGATCTGCGTCTCTGCCAGCGTCGCCGAGGATGTGAAAGCGTGGATTGCGGAAAATCGCCATTGGGTGAAACCGAACCCGCTGCTGACCGTCAGCAACTTCCATCTGGGAGCCGACCTCGATGCCAGCGTACCGTCCACCGGCATGCCGGATAATGCACAGGCGCTGTTAGCCACGATGGCCGCGGCGCCATCATTTATCATGGTTGGCACCATGGAGCCGCGCAAAGGTCATGCCCAGACGCTGGCCGCCTTCGAGGAACTATGGCGTGAGGGCAAAGACTACAACTTGTTTATCGTCGGCAAACAGGGCTGGAACGTTGACAGCTTGTGCGAAAAATTACGCCATCATCCGCAGCTGAACAAAAAGCTGTTCTGGTTGCAGAATATCAGCGACGAGTTTTTGGCTGAGCTATACGCTCGTTCACGTGCGCTGATCTTTGCCTCGCAGGGGGAGGGCTTTGGCCTGCCGTTGATTGAAGCGGCGCAGAAAAAGCTGCCGGTGATTATCCGCGACATTCCGGTGTTTAAAGAGATTGCTCAGGAACATGCGTGGTATTTCTCCGGGGAAGCGCCGGCCGACATCGCGAAGGCCGTCGAAGACTGGTTAGCCCTGTATGAGCAAAACGCGCATCCTCGTTCCGAAAATATCAACTGGTTAACCTGGAAACAGAGCGCGGAATTTCTCCTGAAAAACCTGCCGATTATCGCGCCAGCCGCGAAGCAATAATCGCTATCAACAGGGCTACTCCGGTGGCCCTTGTGATGAGTTCGTTATGAAAATTATTTTTGCTACTGAGCCAATTAAATACCCGTTAACGGGCATCGGTCGGTATTCCCTGGAGCTGGTTAAGCGGCTGGCGGTCGCCCGCGAAATCGAAGAGCTGAAGCTGTTTCACGGCGCGTCGTTTATCGATCAGATCCCCCAGGTGGAGAATAAGAGCGATACCAAAGCCAGCAATCATGGTCGTTTGTCGGCGTTTCTGCGCCGCCAGCCGCTGCTGATTGAGGCGTATCGCCTGCTGCACCCGCGGCGCCAGGCGTGGGCATTGCGCGACTATAAAGATTATATCTACCATGGTCCCAATTTTTACCTGCCGCATCGCCTGGAACGCGCGGTGACCACGTTTCATGACATCTCCATTTTTACCTGCCCGGAATATCATCCAAAAGATCGGGTTCGCTATATGGAGAAGTCCCTGCATGAGAGCCTGGATTCGGCAAAGCTGATCCTGACCGTCTCTGACTTCTCGCGCAGTGAAATCATCCGCCTGTTCAACTATCCGGCGGAGCGGATCGTCACCACCAAGCTGGCCTGCAGCAGCGACTATATTCCGCGCAGCCCGGCGGAGTGCCTGCCGGTCCTGCAGAAATATCAGCTGGCGTGGCAGGGGTATGCGTTATATATCGGCACCATGGAGCCGCGTAAAAATATCCGCGGTCTGCTGCAGGCCTATCAGCTGCTGCCGATGGAGACCCGCATGCGCTACCCGCTGATCCTCAGCGGCTATCGCGGCTGGGAAGATGATGTGCTGTGGCAGTTAGTCGAGCGCGGTACGCGGGAAGGGTGGATCCGTTACCTGGGCTATGTCCCGGATGAGGACCTGCCTTATCTGTACGCGGCGGCCAGAACCTTTGTTTATCCCTCCTTCTATGAGGGATTCGGTTTACCTATTCTTGAAGCGATGTCTTGCGGTGTGCCGGTAGTATGTTCCAATGTCACTTCTTTGCCTGAGGTGGTTGGCGATGCCGGCCTCGTTGCCGATCCTAATGATGTAGACGCGATTAGCACGCATATTTTGCAGAGCCTGCAGGATGATAGCTGGCGGGAAATCGCCACCGCGCGCGGTCTTGCCCAGGCGAAACAGTTTTCGTGGGAGAACTGTACGACCCAGACCATTAACGCCTATAAATTACTCTAAGGGTGTCAGTTGAGAGTTCTACACGTCTATAAGACCTACTATCCCGATACCTACGGCGGTATTGAGCAGGTCATTTATCAGCTCAGTCAGGGTTGCGCCCGCCGGGGGATCGCAGCCGATGTTTTTACTTTTAGCCCGGACAAAGAGACAGGTCCTGTCGCCTACGAAGACCATCGGGTCATTTATAATAAGCAGCTTTTTGAAATTGCCTCCACGCCGTTTTCGTTGAAAGCGTTAAAGCGTTTTAAGCAGATTAAAGATGATTACGACATCATCAACTACCATTTTCCGTTTCCCTTTATGGATATGCTGCATCTCTCGGCGCGGCCTGACGCCAGAACGGTGGTGACCTATCACTCGGATATTGTTAAACAAAAACGGTTGATGAAGTTGTACCAGCCGCTGCAGGAGCGATTCCTCGCCAACGTAGACTGCATTGTCGCCTCGTCGCCCAATTACGTGGCCTCCAGCCAGACCCTGAAAAAATATCAGGATAAAACGGTGGTGATCCCGTTTGGTCTGGAGCAGCATGACGTGCAGCACGATCCGCAGCGGGTGGCGCACTGGCGGGAAACCGTCGGCGATAACTTCTTCCTCTTCGTCGGCGCTTTCCGCTACTACAAAGGGCTGCACATTCTGCTGGATGCCGCCGAGCGTAGCCGGCTGCCGGTGGTGATCGTCGGGGGCGGGCCGCTGGAGGCGGAGGTGCGGCGTGAGGCGCAGCAGCGCGGACTGAGCAATGTGGTGTTTACCGGCATGCTCAACGACGAAGATAAATACATTCTCTTCCAGCTCTGCCGGGGCGTGGTCTTCCCCTCGCATCTACGCTCAGAGGCGTTTGGCATTACGTTACTGGAAGGCGCGCGCTTTGCCAGGCCGCTGATCTCCTGCGAGATCGGCACCGGTACCTCGTTCATTAACCAGGACAAAGTAAATGGCTGCGTGATCCCGCCGAATGACAGTCAGGCGCTGGTGGAGGCGATGAATGAGCTCTGGCATAACGATGAAACCGCCAGCCGCTATGGCGAAAACTCGCGTCGTCGTTTTGAAGAGATGTTTACAGCCGACCATATGATTGACGCTTACGTCAATCTCTACACTACTCTGCTGGAAAGCAAATCCTGAGGCCAGCTACCCCCGCCGTTGCGGCGGGGGTCAACGCGTTAGTGTCGACTCTTCAGATTATCAATCACTTCCCCGAGATCCAGCCCCTGGTCCTGCAGCAGCACCAGCAGGTGATACATCAGGTCCGACGCCTCATTCTTCAGCTCGAAGCGGTCGTTCACGGTGGCGGCCAGCGCGGTCTCCACGCCTTCTTCCCCCACTTTCTGCGCAATACGCTTGGTGCCGCTGGCATACAGCTTCGCCGTATAGGAGCTCTCCGGGTCGGCGTGTTTACGCTCGGCCAGCAGTTGCTCCAGCTGATAGAGGAACAGCCACTGGTGGCCGGTTTCGCCGAAGCAGCTAGTGGTGCCTTTGTGGCAGGTCGGCCCGATCGGGTTTACCAGCACCAGCAGCGTATCGTTGTCACAGTCCGGCGTGATGCTCACTACATTGAGGACATGGCCCGAGGTTTCACCCTTGGTCCACAGCCGCTGCTTGGTGCGCGAGTAAAAGGTAACCTTGCCGGTGGCTTCGGTTTTCTCCAGCGCCTCCTTGTTCATGTAGCCGTGCATCAGCACTTCGCCGGATACGGCGTGCTGCACGATGGCCGGCATCATGCCGTCCGTTTTTTCCCAGTCCAGCTGTTCAGTCAACATACCCTTATCTCCACGCCCTGTGCCGCCAGGTACGCTTTCAGTTCGCCAATATTAATAATCTGTTTGTGGAATACCGAGGCCGCCAGCGCGCCGTCAACGTCGGCGTCGCGGAAGGCTTCGAGGAAGTGTTCCATAGTGCCCGCGCCGCCGGAGGCGATCAGCGGGACGTGGCACACCGCGCGAACCTTCGCCAGCTGCTGCAGGTCGTAGCCGTTGCGTACCCCGTCCTGGTTCATCATATTGAGAACGATCTCGCCTGCGCCGCGCTTCTGCACTTCCTCCACCCAGTCGAGGGTTTCCCACTGCGTCACCCGGGTGCGGCTCTCGTCGCCGGTATACTGGTTGACGTGATACTTGCCGGTCTCTGCATCAAACCAGGTATCAATCCCCACCACGATACACTGCACGCCAAAGCGGTCGGCAAGGCGGGTGATCAGCGTCGGGTCGGCGAGAGCAGGGGAGTTAATCGAGATCTTATCGGCGCCGAAGGAGAGGATCTGCGCCGCGTCTTCCAGCGACTTGATCCCGCCCGCCACGCAGAAAGGAATATCGATTACTTCCGCCACGCGCGACACCCAGCTCTTGTCGACCACCCGACCGTCGCTGGAGGCGGTGATATCATAGAACACCAGTTCGTCGGCACCTTCGTCGGCATAGCGCTTGGCCAGCGGGACGATGTCGCCAATGATCTCGTGATTACGGAACTGTACGCCTTTCACTACCTGGCCGTCGCGGACGTCGAGGCAGGGGATTATCCGTTTTGCCAGCATTGAATGGCCTCCGTTACGTTGAATTTACCTTCCAGCAGCGCGCGACCGACAATCACGCCGCGCACCCCGGTGCCGCGCAGGGCGGCAATATCATTGAGATCGCCGATGCCGCCGGATGACTGAAACGCCACCTGCGGGTAGCGGGCGCAGACTTCCTCGTACAGCGAGACGTTAGAGCCTGCCAGGGTGCCGTCGCGGGAGATATCGGTGCACAGCACTTGCTGCAGGCCGACCGGCAGATAACTTTCCACCAGCTCCTCCAGCGTCACGCCGGAGTTTTCCTGCCAGCCGCTGACCGCCACCTGCTTATTGCCGTCGGCGTCGATACGCACGTCGAGGGCGAGCACCAGCCGTTCTGGGCCAAAGCGTTTGAACCAGCCTTTCACTTCCTCCGGGGATTTCACCGCGGTGGAGCCGACCACCACGCGGGCGACGCCGGCCTCAAGCAGGGCCGCGACATCCGCTTCGGTCCGCACGCCGCCGCCAACCTGTACCGGGACGTCAACCCCGGCGACCAGCGATTTCAGCAGCGGGATTTGGCGTTTCGCCGGATCCTTCGCCCCGGTCAGATCGACCAGGTGCAGGACTTCCGCTCCCTGAGCGGCATAGGCCTGCAGGCGCGGCAGCGGATCGCTGCCATAGTCGCGCTGCTGGCCGTAATCGCCCTGATGGAGACGAACGACGGTGCCGTCGATTAAATCTAAAGCAGGAATAATCATCACATCTCCAGGAAGTTTTTCAGCAGCTGCGCCCCGGCGCTCCCGGAGCGCTCCGGGTGAAACTGCACGCCAAAGAAGTTATCTTTCTGCACCGCGGCGGTGAACGCCTCGCCGTAATTGCACTGGGCGATGGTGTACGGGTTGACCGGCATGGCGTAGCTGTGCACGAAGTAGAAATACGCGCCTTCTTCAATGCCGCGGAACAGCCGATCGCCAGCTTTGGCATACACCCGGTTCCAGCCCATGTGCGGCAATGGCAGACCGTGGTCGGTCATCTTCGGCACCTCTTCTTCGATAATGCCCAGCAGATCGACGCCGTTGTTCTCCTCGCTGCGCTTGCCGAGCAGCTGCATGCCCAGGCAAATCCCCAGCACCGGCTGGGTACAGGCTTTGATCAGGTCGATCAGCTCGCGGTCGCGCAGCTGATCCATCGCCGCCTGGGCGGTGCCGACGCCGGGAAGAAACAGTTTATCGGCACGCAATACCACTTCCGGATCGCGGCTGACCATCGGCTCATAGCCGTGGCGGCCAATCGCCGATTTCACCGAATTGAGGTTGGCGCAGCCGGTATCAAGGATCACCACATTCATTACAGCACCCCTTTGGAAGACGGCAGGGCATCGCCCTGGACGCGGATCGCCTGGCGCAGCGTACGGCCAAAGGCTTTGAACAGGCTCTCCACGCGGTGGTGATCGTTCTTACCCTTGGTTTTCAGGTGCAGGGTCACCGCCATGGTGTAGGAGAGCGAGCGGAAGAAGTGTTCCACCATCTCGGTGCTCAGATCGCCGACGCGCTGATAGGTGAAGTCCGCCTTATACTCCAGGTGCGGACGGCCGGAGATATCCAGCGCGCAGCGGGCGAGACACTCGTCCATCGGCAGCACGAAGCCGAAGCGGTTGATGCCGCGCTTGTCGCCAAGGGCCAGCTTCAGGGCTTCGCCGAGGGCCAGGCCGGTATCCTCCACCGTGTGGTGGTCGTCGATGTACAGATCGCCGCCGACGTTAACCTCCATGCGGAAGCCGCCGTGGGTGGCGATTTGGTCGAGCATATGGTCAAAAAAGCCGACGCCGGTATGGATCTTGCTGCCGCCTTCGCGGTCCAGCCACACTTTCACATCCACCTGGGTCTCTTTGGTGATGCGCTCGACGTGGGCATAGCGGTCGCGGCGGGTCAGCTGCTCGCAGATGGTCGGCCAGTCGAGCGTCTCGCGGTCATAGCGCAGACCGGTAATTCCCATGTTATCCGCCAGCTCAAGGTCGGTGGCCCGGTCGCCAATCACATAGCTGTGGGCTTTATCCAGCACGCCCTCTTCCAGCCACGGCAGCACCAGCTGCGTTTTTGGCTTGCGGCAGGCGCAGTTGTCGCCCGGGAAGTGCGGACAAATCAGCACCTCTTCAAAGTTAACGCCCTGCGAGGCGAAGATCTGCATCATCAGGTTGTGCGGGCCATCAAACGCTTCCTGCGGCAGACTGTCGGTTCCCAGGCCATCCTGATTGGTGATCATCACCAGCTTATAGCCTTCCTGCTGCAGCTTCAGCAGCGCCGGGATCACCTGCGGCTCAAACGCCAGCTTGTCGAACCGGTCCACCTGGAAATCCTCCGGCGGTTCGGAAATCAGGGTGCCGTCACGGTCAATAAAGAGATACTTCTGGGTCATACATTCTCCGCAGTCAAGGCGTCAATCACGCGCTGGCTCTCGGCACGGGTACCGATAGTGATACGCAAACAGCCGCTTAATGAAGGTTGTTTATTCTGGTCACGTAAGATAATGCCCTGATCCCACAAAGATTTAAACACTGCGCTGGAGGCGGTTATCCGCGCCAGCACATAGTTGGTCTCGGAATCGAAGACCTGCTCCACGCAGGCGATGCCGCGCAGCTGTTCCACCAGGTAGCGGCGCTCGTCAAGGATCTGCGCCACGCGCTGGCGCATCGCGGCGATCCCCTCCGGGCTCAGGGCCTGGGCGGCGATATCGGCCACCGGCGTGGAGAGCGGGTACGGGGCGATCACTTTCAGCAGCACGTTGATCACCTCGGCGTTGGCGAGGGTGAAGCCGCAGCGCAGGCCGGCGAGGGCGAAGGCTTTGGACAGCGTGCGCAGCACCACCAGGTGCGGATAGTCGCTGAGCCAGCCGGCGAGCGTCGCCTGCGGGCAGAATTCAATATAGGCTTCGTCGGCCACCACGATGGCTTTGCCGCGGGTCATCTCCAGCAGGTCGCGCATCGACTGCGGGTCGATAATCTGCCCGGTCGGGTTGTTCGGGCTGCAGACGAAGACCACCTTCACGCCGTCCAGCCGCGCTTCGATGCCCGGCAGGTCGAGCTGCCAGTCGGCCAGCGTCGGCACGGTGCGGCACTCGACGCCGATGGTCTCGGCGCTGACGCTGTACATGCCGTAGGTCGGCGGGCAGTAGAGCACCGCGTCTTCGCCGGGCTCACAGAAGGCGCGGATCAGCAGCTCGATGCCTTCGTCGGCGCCGCGGCTGACCAGCACCTGCTCCGGTTTGACCTCGGCGTAGCGGGCGTAGCTCTCAATCACGGCCTTCGGCTGCGGCTCCGGATAGCGGTTCAGCGTCTGTTCGGTAAGCTGGAAGGCTACGGCGGTAGGGAATTCGTTGGCGTTGAGCCAGACGTCGCCTTTGCCGCCCAGCCGGCGAGCGGATTGATACGGGGTCAGCGCGCGGACGTTGGCGCGGGCTAAATCTTCAATACTCATGCTTGCTCCTTCAGGGCGGCAACGCGCAGCGTTACGGCGTTTTTGTGGGCGTCAAGGCGCTCGGCGGCGGCCAGGATCTCAATCGTTGAGGCAAGGGCGGCAAAGCCGTCGCGCGACAGCTCCTGCACGGTCATCCGCTTCTGGAAGTCGGCCAGACCGAGGCTTGAGCAGGTGGCGGTGTAACCATAGGTCGGCAGGACGTGGTTGGTGCCCGAGGCGTAGTCGCCCGCGGATTCCGGTGACCAGTCACCGAGGAAAACGGAACCGGCGCTGGTGATGTTGTCCACCAGCTCGCGGGCCTGACGGGTCTGAATGATCAGGTGCTCCGGGCCGTACAGGTTGGAAATAGCCACGCACTGCGCCAGATCGCGGGCCACGATGATCCGGCTGGCGGAGAGCGCCACGCGGGCAGTTTCGGCGCGCGGCAGGGCGGCCAGCTGGCGCTCCACGGCTTCGGCGACGCGGCTGCCCATGTCGGCGTCCGGGGTCAGGAGGATCACCTGCGAGTCCGGGCCGTGTTCCGCCTGCGACAGCAGGTCAGAGGCGACAAAGTCCGGGTTGGCGCCGCTGTCGGCGATGACCAGCACTTCCGACGGGCCGGCCGGCATGTCGATGGCTGCGCCGTCCAGACGCTGGCTGACCTGGCGTTTGGCTTCCGTGACGTAAGCGTTGCCCGGGCCAAAGATTTTATCCACCTTCGGCACCGACTCGGTACCGAGGGCGAGGGCAGCGATGGCCTGGGCGCCGCCGACGTTAAAGATGGTTTTTACGCCGCACAGCTGTGCGGCATAGAGGATCTCATCGGCAATCGGCGGCGGCGAGCAGAGCACCACCTGCTGACAGCCGGCGATGCGCGCCGGCGTCGCCAGCATCAGCACCGTGGAGAACAGCGGCGCCGAGCCACCCGGGATGTACAGCCCGACGGAGGCGATAGGGCGGGTGACCTGCTGGCAGCGCACCCCCGGCAGCGTTTCGACATCCACCGCCTGCAGCTGCTGCGCGTTGTGGAAGGTCTCGATGTTTTTCACCGCCACCGCCATCGCCTGCTTCAGCTCGTCGCTGAGGCGTTCACCGGCGGCGGCGATCTCGGCCTCGCTCACCTGCAGCGCGGCGACGGTGGTTTTATCAAACTTCGCGCTGTATTCGCGCAGCGCCGCGTCGCCGTTGGCTTTGACGTTATCGAGGATCTCCGTCACCGTTTTACTGATGCTGTCGGAGGCGGAAATTGCCGGGCGCGTTAAGAGTTGCTGTTGTTGGTCTGCGCTACAGCCGTTCCAGTCGATGATTGTGTTGAAGCTCATGATTGTATTCCCCTGTGTGTCCTGTGACCGGCTGGCCGATTACTCCATCATTTTCTCAATCGGCAGCACCAGAATGGAGCTGGCGCCCAGCGCCTTCAGTTTTTCCATGGTCTCCCAGAACAGGGTTTCGCTGCTGACCATGTGCATAGCCACGCGCTGCTTGTCGCCTGCCAGCGGCAGAATAGTCGGCCGCTCGGCGCCCGGCAGCAGGGCAACCACTTCTTCCAGGCGTTCGGTCGGGGCGTGCATCATGATGTATTTCGACTCGCGGGCCTGAATCACACCCTGAATACGGGTCAGCAGGCGGTCAATCAACTGCTGTTTGGCGTCGGCCATTTCGCCGTCGCGCTGGATCAGACAGGCTTTGGAGCGGTAGATCACTTCCACTTCGCGCAGGCCGTTGGCTTCCAGGGTGGCGCCGGTGGAGACGAGGTCGCAGATAGCGTCGGCGAGGCCGGCGCGCGGCGCCACTTCCACGGAGCCGTTCAGCAGACAGGATTTAAAGGAGATACCTTTTTGATCGAGGTAGCGCTTCAGCAGGTGCGGGTAAGAGGTGGCGATACGTTTGCCGTCCAGCGCCGCCGGGCCGTTCCAGGCTTCATCCACCGGAGTCGCCAGCGACAGGCGGCAGCCGCCGAAGTCGAGACGGCGCAGGGTGAAGTAGCGCGGGTCTTCGCCCTGGGCGCGGCGGCTGAGCAGCTCTTCTTCCAGCACGTTTTCGCCGATAATGCCGAGGTCGACAACACCGTCCATCACCAGGCCCGGGATATCGTCATCACGCACGCGCAGAATATCGATTGGCATATTTTCCGCCAGCGCAATCAGACGCTGGGTGTGCAAATTGACTTTAATGCCGCAGCGGCTGAGTAATTCGCGTGAATCTTCGCTTAAACGGCCTGATTTCTGAATAGCTATGCGTAAACGGGTGTTGTCTAACATTGTTCTTTTCCTCTGAATACCTGTCTGAATCTGTCCGAATTTGGTCCAAAAAAAAGCCCCCGGAAGTGAATCTTCCGGGGGCTCTCTGCGCGTTCATGCACCACTGGAAGATCCAAACGTCTTCCAGCACACATCGCCTGAAAGACTAGTCAGGATGATGGTGATGATGGTGGTGTTTAAATTGAACGCGGTTCATAAAAATTCTCTGTGAATGACTATGCATTTGATGTCCTTTAACCTAAACCACTTCCGCCGCAGAAAGCAAGGGCTTTTTTCTATCATTAATTCATTTCATATTGAGCGAAGAAATTGTCAGTTGCCGCTGGCTGGCGTAGCCTGTAATCAGCACAGCGAAAGAGTCAGGAGCCTGGGATGAAAAAGGTCGCGATAGTCGGTTTGGGATGGCTGGGGATGCCGCTGGCGCTGTCGTTGACGGCGCGAGGCTGGCAGGTCACCGGCAGTAAAACTACGCAGGATGGCGTGGAGGCGGCGCGGATGTGCGGGATCGACAGCTATCCGCTGCGCCTGGAGCCGCAGCTGGTCTGTGATACCGAGGACCTCGACGCGCTGATGAACGTCGATGCGCTGGTGATCACCCTGCCGGCCCGGCGTACCGGGGCAGGGGAAGGGTTTTATCTACAGGCGGTGCAGGAGATCGTCGATACCGCGCTGGCGTACCATATTCCGCGGATCGTCTTCACCAGCTCCACCTCGGTGTATGGCAACGTCAACGGTACGGTGAAGGAGAATTCCCCGCGTCTGCCGCAAACCGCCAGCGGACAGGTGCTCAAGGAGCTGGAGGACTGGCTGCACAACCTGCCGGGGACGTCGGTGGATATTCTGCGCCTGGCCGGGCTGGTGGGGCCTTCCCGCCATCCGGGACGTTTTTTCGCCGGCAAGTCGGCGCCGGATGGCCAGCACGTGGTCAATCTGGTGCATTTGCAGGATGTGGTGGCCGCTATCGAACTGCTGCTGCAGGCCCCGAAGGGCGGGCACATCTATAATCTATGTGCGCCCCGCCACCCTGCGCGCGGCCTCTTTTATCCGCAGATGGCCCGCGAGCTCGGTCTGCCGCCGCCGGTGTTCAGCGACAGCCCGGACGGCGGCCAGGGCAAGATTGTGGATGGCAATCGTATCTGCAATGAGCTGGGGTTTGAGTACCAGTACCCCGATCCGCTGGTGATGCCGATGGAGTGATCCGCCAGCGGTGATTCGCATACCGTAAGGGGGTAGCGATGAAACCACTGCTGGATGTCCTCGTGATCCTGGATGCCCTGGAAAAAGAGGGGAGCTTTGCCGCCGCATCGGCAAAGCTCTTTAAAACGCCCTCGGCGCTGAGCTACACCATTCACCGCCTGGAAAGCGATCTCAATATTCAGCTGCTCGACCGCAGCGGCCATCGCGCGCGCTTTACCCCCAGCGGACAGATGCTGCTGGAGAAAGGGCGGGAGGTGCTGCATATCGCCCGCGAACTGGAGAACCGGGCGGTTAAGCTGCAGCAGGGGTGGGAGAATAGCCTTCGTCTGGCGGTGGACAGCACCTTTCCCGTGGCGCTGCTCTCGCCGCCAATCGCTGCATTTTATCAACAACAGCCGCTGACCCGGCTGCACTTCACGCTGAACCCCTCCCTGCTGGACTGGCGGCCGCTGACTGACGGGCAGGCCGATCTGCTGCTGGGGGCGCTCGGCGAACCGCCGCCGCTGAGCGGTTATGACTATCTCCCCCTCGGCGAGCTGGAGCTGCTGCTGGTCGTTGCCCCACAGCATCCGCTGGCGCGACACCGCGCACCGTTGAGCTGGCGAACCCTGCGCCGTTACCGGGCGGTGGCCACCGGCGAGGGCGGGGCGCTACTCAGCGATCAGGAGGCCCTGACGGTGTGTGACGCCGCGGGGCAGCTGGCGCTGCTGCGCCTGGGGCTGGGCTGGGGGTGCCTGCCGCGCTATCAGGTGCAGGGTCTGCTGGACAGCGGCGAGCTGGTCTGCATGACCGTGCGCGGGCTTTCGCCTCGTCAACGCGCGTGGATCGCCTGGAATGACGCCACCTGCGGTTTGGCTGGCAAATGGTGGCGGGAAACGCTATTAGCAAATAGTGCTATTTTTACAATTTATCATACGGAAACCGTATAGATATTAGCACGTTAAAAATTATGCTTACGCAATGAACTTCATAACATCTTGTCAACGCCGTTGAATTTGTTGCAAAATATGCGGCCTGAAAACCAGAGACTAGCCGACGCTTTTTTTTAAAGTGTCGGTTATTTTTTTGGTCGAAAGACACATCATTCAATACCAAGAGGCCGGGCTTCGTACCGGATAGATATTTACTAAAAACCGACAGTCGTTGTCGCTGAGGAATAGAAAGAAATGGGGCAATTTTTTGCTTACGCGCTGGCGTTCACCGTAAAAGGGGATAACTATGTCGCATAACGCTACTCCAAATACCTCTCGCGTGGAATTACGTAAAACGCTTACGTTAGTTCCGGTTGTAATGATGGGCCTGGCCTATATGCAGCCGATGACGCTGTTCGATACGTTTGGTATCGTCTCTGGTATGACCGACGGTCACGTGCCGACGGCCTACGCCTTTGCGTTAATCGCCATTCTGTTTACTGCCCTGAGCTATGGCAAGCTGGTACGTCGTTACCCGTCCGCCGGCTCGGCGTATACCTATGCGCAGAAATCCATCAGCCCGACCGTTGGCTTTATGGTGGGTTGGTCCTCGCTGCTCGACTACCTGTTCGCGCCGATGATCAACATTCTGCTGGCGAAAATCTATTTTGAAGCGCTGGTGCCTTCGATTCCGTCGTGGGTGTTTGTTATCGCGCTGGTCGCCTTTATGACCGCCTTTAACCTGCGCAGTATTAAATCCGTGGCCAACTTCAACACCGTGATCGTGGTGCTGCAGGTGGTGCTGATTGCCGTTATTCTCGGCATGGTGATTTATGGCGTGTTTGAAGGCGAGGGCGCCGGTACGCTGGCCAGCAGCCGTCCGTTCTGGTCCGGTGACGCGCACGTGATCCCGATGATTACCGGGGCGACGATCCTGTGCTTCTCGTTTACCGGTTTCGACGGCATCAGCAACCTGTCTGAAGAGACCAAAGATGCAGAGCGCGTCATCCCGCGCGCGATCTTCCTGACCGCGCTGATCGGCGGCCTGATCTTCATCTTTGCCACCTACTTCCTGCAGCTGTACTTCCCGGATATCTCGCGCTTTAAAGATCCGGATGCGTCACAGCCGGAAATTATGCTCTACGTGGCAGGTAAAGCCTTCCAGGTTGGCGCGCTGATCTTCTCCACCATCACCGTACTGGCGTCCGGTATGGCGGCGCACGCTGGCGTGGCGCGTCTGATGTACGTGATGGGCCGCGACGGCGTGTTCCCGAAAAGCTTCTTCGGCTACGTGCACCCGACCTGGCGCACTCCGGCGATGAACATCATCCTGGTCGGCGCGATTGCGCTGCTGGCGATTAACTTCGACCTGGTGATGGCGACGGCGCTGATTAACTTTGGTGCGCTGGTGGCGTTTACCTTCGTTAACCTGTCGGTGATTTCCCAGTTCTGGATCCGTGAGAAGCGCAACAAGACGCTGAAAGACCACTTCCAGTATCTGTTCCTGCCGATGTGCGGCGCCCTGACCGTTGGCGCGCTGTGGGTCAACCTGGAAGAGAGCTCGATGATTCTGGGCCTGATCTGGGCCGGTATCGGTCTGGTCTACCTGGCCTGCGTGACCAAAAGCTTCCGCAATCCGGTGCCGCAGTACGAAGATGTGGCCTAAGGCATAGCGTGATGTAAATAAGAAAAGCCGGAGGGAAACCTCCGGCTTTTTTTTCGTCTGCGCCGGTTCGACATCGAGGTCTGATTTTTTTGCAGGGCGGCGCTTGCCGGGCCTGGGGGACATAAGCTGACGGGAGGCCGCCGTAGGCCGGGTCAGGCGCAGCCGCCACCCGGCAGAAGAGCTTATCCTGCCTGCACCATAACTTTCAGCAGCGTATCCAGCAGGCCGGGAAAACGGGCGTCCAGATCTTCCCGGCGCAGCGAAATCATGTTCTCCCGTCCCTGAGGCCGTTGCCAGATCACACCGCTGTCGCGCAGGACGCGCCAGTGGTGGGTCATGGTGGACTTGGCCACCTCCTCCTGGCGCAGGGCGTTGCAGCTCAGCTCGCTGCCGTCGGCCAGCGTACGAATGATCTCCAATCGCAGTGGGTTACCGAGCGCGGAAAGGACATTTTCCAGGCGAATTTGTTCTCGTTCGGGGTGATTGGCGATCATAATAATCCTGTGTCGGCGGTGGCGCGGCGCATGGCAGCCGCAGCCCATATCGGCGGCTGGCGGCTACTATACCCAAACTCCGGTTCAGATACCACGCGCGCCGCCGCAACCTGCCCAATCGTAATGATAGCAAAAATAGTTCGAATATACTCGTACAGTTGTACTATGATAGACGCAGTTAAATGAACTGCGGATCATTTCGACCGCAGACTGACCGTCAAAACGACTAAGGACGCATCATGCCCCGACCCATCCCTCTCGAACGTTATCGCAACATCGGTATCTCCGCGCATATCGATGCCGGTAAAACCACCACCACCGAGCGCATCCTGTTTTATACCGGGATGAGCCATAAGCTGGGTGAAGTACACGATGGCGCGGCAACCACCGACTGGATGGCCCAGGAGCAAGAGCGCGGGATCACCATTACCTCGGCGGCGGTAAGCTGCTTCTGGCCGGGGATGGACCGCAGCTTCGAGCCGCACCGGATCAATATCATCGACACCCCGGGGCACGTGGATTTCACCATTGAGGTGGAGCGTTCCATGCGCGTGCTCGACGGCGCGGTGATGGTGTATGACTCCGTCGGCGGGGTGCAGCCCCAGTCGGAGACCGTCTGGCGCCAGGCGAATAAATACCACGTTCCGCGGCTGGCCTTCGTCAACAAGATGGACCGCCCCGGCGCGGACTTCTTCCGCGTGGTGCAGATGATGATCGACCGTCTGAAGGCTAACCCGGTGCCAATTGTGATACCTATTGGCGCCGAAGAACATTTCACCGGCGTCGTCGACCTGGTGAAAATGCGCGCCATCCTGTGGGATGACGCCACCCAGGGCATGACCTTTAGCTATGGGCCAGTCCCTGACGATCTGTTGGCGACGGCGCAGCAGTGGCGGGAGAAAATGGTCTCGGCGGCGGCGGAAGCCAGCGATGAGCTGATGGATAAATACCTGGAAACCGGTGAGCTGGACGAGGCGGAGATCGTCGCCGGTCTGCGCCAGCGCACGGTGAAGGGAGAGATCCAGGCGGTGCTCTGCGGGAGCGCCTTTAAAAACAAAGGCGTGCAGCGCATGCTCGATGCGGTGGTGGAGCTGATGCCGTCGCCGCTGGATATTCCGGCGATACAGGGCGTTGATGAGCAAGGCCAGCCGGCGGAACGCCATCCGAGCGACGATGAGCCGCTGTCGGCGCTGGCGTTCAAACTGATGACCGACCCCTACGTCGGCCAGTTGACCTTTATCCGCGTCTACTCCGGGACGCTGAAGAAAGGCGATGCGGTGTGGAACCCGGTGAAGGGCAAGAAAGAGCGCATCGGGCGTATCGTGCTGATGCAGGCCAACGACCGCCACGAAGTTGACGAACTGCACGCCGGGGATATCGCGGCCTGCGTCGGTCTGAAGGATGTGACCACCGGCGATACGTTATGCGACCCGGATGCGATCATTACCCTCGAACGGATGGAGTTTCCGGAGCCGGTGATTTCGCTGGCCATTGAGCCGAAGACCAAAGCGGACCAGGAGAAAATGGGCATCGCGCTGCAGCGGCTGGCGGCGGAAGATCCGTCGTTCCGTCTGCATACCGATGAAGAGTCCGGCCAGACGATTATCTCCGGCATGGGTGAGCTGCATCTGGAGATCATTGTCGACCGGATGAAGCGCGAGTTTGGCGTCGAGGCCAACATTGGCCGTCCGCAGGTCACCTACCGTGAAACCCTGCGCAAGAAAGTGACGGACGTGGAAGGCAAATTTGTGCGCCAGTCCGGCGGCAAAGGGCAGTATGGCCACGTCGTACTGACCCTGGAGCCGCTGGAGCCGGGCAGCGGTTTCGTCTTCGAGGACGCCACCAAAGGCGGGGTAGTGCCGCGCGAGTACATCCCTTCCGTGGAGAAAGGGCTGCGTGAAGCGATGGGCACCGGCGTGCTGGCGGGCTATCCGGTGGTTGACGTGAAAGCGACCCTGACCTTTGGATCGTACCACGACGTGGACTCCTCGGAGATGGCGTTCCGCATGGCGGCGATCTTTGGCTTCCGGGAAGGCGCGCGCAAAGCGGATCCGGTGATCCTTGAGCCGGTGATGCACGTCGAGGTGGAGACGCCGGAAGAGTACGCCGGGAATATTATGGGCGATCTCTCTTCCCGTCGCGGGATGGTGCAGGGGATGGAAGAGCGCTTCGGCAGCCAGATCATCCGCGCCGACGTGCCGCTGGCGGAGATGTTTGGTTATTCCACCACGCTGCGCTCGATGTCTCAGGGACGGGCAACCTACAGCATGGAGTTCCACCATTACGCGGAAGCGCCGCGTAATGTGGCGGATGAAATCATCGCCAGCCGCGCGAAAAGCTAAGCAACGTTCCCGGGTGCGACGCGAGGCGTCTTACCCGGGCTACTCTGGTACCAGCGCCCAGGCCCGGTAAGGCGAAGCCGCCACCGGGCAAAAAGGTAAGCACGAACTGGGGACGCAATGCCCGGCGGGGCTGCGCTTGCGCGGGCCTACGGTCAGGCGTCCTCCCCGGTCATCGTTTGTAGCCCGGGTAAGGCGTTAGCCGCAACCCGGGTATTTCAGCCAATCAGACAATATCCTGTGCGTACTGCCACAGCGCCTTCAGCTGCGCCAGCTTCTCTTTATCATCCGCATACTGTTGATACAGCATCTGCAGCTCATCGGCATAGGCTTGCAAAAACTCTGGCGTAAACACCTGACGACGGTGCTCTAACCAGCGCTGCTGCTCATGTTCATCGAGCGTGCCGGGGAAGTTGCGCGCCCGGTAGTTAAACAGCAGGCGTTCGATACGCTTATCGGCGAAGGTAATATCCAGCGCCGGCAGATTGCGCGGTTCGGTTTCCAGCACGATTTTCATCGCCGCGCGGTCGGCATCGCTAAAGAACCCATTGTAAAGCTGGGCGTCGACGTTTTCGGACGGCACGAACGGCTCGGCTTCGGCATAGACCGCCACCACTTTCTCCCGCACCTGCGGATTCGCCCGCAGCAGCTGGGCATTCTCCAGACAGCGCTGAATGGAGATCCCCAGCCGGTCGGCATCCTGCGGGCGCAGGGTATTGGCCTGAGCCAGCACCGGACATTTATTGAGATGCACCAGCTTGATCGGCGCCGCCGGCAGATCGCCAAGCTCGGCGCGCGGGGTGTAAAGCCGCTCGCGCAAGGCATCGGCATCGAGCTCCAGCAGCGGCGCCATATCGCCCGCCAGATCGACCATAATCACCGCATTGCGGTTTTCCGGATGCCAGGCCAGGGGCGCCACCAGGCTGGTGTTGCCGCGCGCGGCGCCAAACATGCCGGAGACATGCACCAGCGGTTTCATCTGCGGCACGTCGATGAGCGTCGCCAGCTTGCGCTTATTGCGGTGGCTGTAGAGATAATCAAACAGCCGCGGCTGCCGGGTTTTCACCAGCTTCGCCATGGCGATGGTGGCGTACACATCGGCCATCGCGTCATGGGCGTTCTGGTGTTCAATACCGTTGGCGACGGTCAGATGTTCAAGCCGGAAGCTGGGCAAACCCTCGTCATTCTCCGGCCAGGCGATCCCTTCCGGACGCAGGGCATAGCAGGCGCGCATCACGTCGAGCAGATCCCAGCGCGAGTTATCGTGCTGCCAGCTCCAGGCATAAGGGTCATAGAAGTTGCGATAGAAGATATTCCGCGTCACTTCGTCATCAAAGCGCACGTTGTTATAGCCGACGATACAGGTTTGCGGCACCGTGAACAGATCGTGGATGCGGCGGGCAAACGCGGCCTCATTATCCCCTTTGGCCAGCGCTTCCTGCGGGGTGATCCCGGTGATCATCACCGCCTGCGGCTGCGGCAGATAATCGTCAGCGGGCTTGCAGTAAAACACCTCGGGCTCGCCGATCACGTTCAGCTCCGCGTCGGTGCGGATGGCGGCGAACTGCGCCGGTCGGTCGAGGGAAGGGCTGGTGCCGAAGGTTTCATAATCGTGGAATAAAAATCCGGGCTGGTTGACGCTATCTTGCATAGTCTGTTCATTATCCGTGGTGGCGTGCGACCGATATGGTAAACGATTTGCCCGGTCATCAGAAGGGTCGCGGCAAGCAACTTCCTCTGCTGTGTCATATTTTCTTGCAATTAAACCCTGATATGAAACGCGAAGTTCCGTAAAAAGGACGGCGGATCTGTAAATCTAGAGGATATGCCGTTGAAAGGCCGTTTGTTTATTGCTGTATCTTTGCTCGCTTCGAGCGTTTCCTGCGCATTTGCCGTCGACTTACCTGCTACGGTCGCGCCGCCTTCCATTCAGGCTGGCTCCTGGGTGCTGATGGATTACACCACCGGTCAGGTCCTGACCGCGGGTAACGAACATCAGCAGCGCAATCCTGCCAGTCTGACCAAACTGATGACCGGCTACGTGGTCGATCGCGCCATCGACAGCCATCGTATCACCTTTGACGATATCGTCACCGTGGGTAAAGACGCCTGGGCGAAGGGCAACCCGGTGTTCGACGGGTCATCGCTGATGTTCTTAAAGCCAGGGGATCGCGTCAGCGTTCGCGACCTCAGCCGCGGGCTGATTGTCGACTCCGGTAACGACGCCTGCGTCGCGCTGGCCGACTATGTCGCCGGCGGCCAGCCGCAGTTTGTCGCCCTGATGAATCAGTATGTCGAAAAACTGCACCTGCGGGACACCCATTTCGAAACCGTCCACGGCCTCGACGCTCCGGGCCAGCACAGTTCGGCCTATGACCTCGCGGTGCTCTCGCGGGCGATTATTCATGGCGAACCAGACGTCTACCACATGTACAGCCAGAAAAGCCTGACGTGGAACGGGATCACCCAGCAAAACCGTAACGGTCTGCTGTGGGATAAAACCATGAACGTCGATGGCCTGAAAACCGGCCACACCTCGGGGGCCGGGTTCAACCTGATCGCCTCGGCGGTGGATGGCCAGCGCCGGCTGATCGCCGTGGTGATGGGGGCGGACAGTCCGAAAGGCCGCGAGCAGCAGGCCGCTAAACTGCTGCACTGGGGGCAGCAGAACTTCGACACCGTGCAGGTGCTGCAGAAGGGGCAGAAGGTCGGCACCGAGCGTATCTGGTACGGCGATAAAGAGCAGATTAAGCTCGGCACCGATCAGGATTTCTGGTTAGCCCTGCCGAAGGCGGAAGTGTCGCGCATTAAAGCGAAATATGTGCTGGATAAGAAGGATCTTGAGGCGCCGATCGCCGCCAATCAGCGGGTTGGCGAGATTTCACTGTATGACGGCGACAAGGTGGTGGGGCACTATCCGCTGGTCACCCTCGAAAGCATCAATAAAGGCGGAGTGTTCTCGCGAATGAGCGATTACCTGCATCACGAGCTGTAACCACGCCAACCGCCTCTTTGCAGGCGGTTTTTTTTCGTCTGTCGCTCGTGCTGGCGGGGCGCCTGTTTTTACAGCAGTGTGGTGGCGACTCTGTGAATTCGCGCACATACTGAGGGGGGATCTCCTGTTAAATTAACTGTATATTCATACAGTAATTTATCTCCAAAGGAGGCAAGATGAACTACAGCATTACCACCCTCGGCAAGAAAACCATCGCCGGTTTCCATCTGGTCGGGCCCTGGGATCACACGGTCAAGCAGGGGTTTGAGCAACTGATGATGTGGGTTGAGAACCACCAGGTGCCCGCCCGCGAATGGGTGGCCGTCTACTACGATAACCCGGAGGAAGTGCCGGCGGAAAAACTGCGCTGCGCGACAGCGGTCACCGTGGACGAGGATTATGTCATTCCCGCCAACAGCGAAGGGGTGATCCTGGCGGCGATTGCCGGCGGGGATTACGCCTGCGCCCGCGCGCGGGTGGTGGATTACGACTTCGCCACCCCGTGGATGCAGTTTTTTGACAGCCTGCAGCAGAGCACGGCGTATCGCATCGCCCCCCAGCCCTGCTTTGAGGTCTATCTTAACGACGGCAACCACGACGGCTACTGGGATATCGACATGTATGTTCCCGTTGAGCGCGTCGCGTCGTAGCAGTTTACCCCTGTTCCGGACAAGGTTTTTTACATTCCCGGCATGCTCCGGGCGAAAAAGCAGTTACAATTGGCCTTTTCGTTTTGCCGGAGAGGGTTGTGCGCGCTGATAAATCACTCAAGCCATTTGAGATCCGCTTGTATCGCCATTATCGGGTGGTGCATGGTGTGCGGATTGCGCTGGCCTTTGTGCTCACTTTTTTGCTGGTGCGGCTGCTGAACGTGCCTGAGGGAACCTGGCCTCTCATCACTCTGGTGGTGGTGATGGGGCCGATCTCCTTCTGGGGTAACGTCGTGCCGCGGGCGTTTCAGCGTATCGGCGGCACGATCCTCGGTTCGGCGCTGGGGCTGGTGGCGCTGAAGCTTGAGCTCATCTCTCTGCCGCTGATGGTCCTCTGGTGCGCGGCGGCGATGTTCCTCTGCGGCTGGCTGGCGCTGGGCAAGAAACCCTATCAGGCGCTGCTGATCGGCATTACTCTGTCGGTGGTGGTCGGGGCGCCGCCCGGCGATATGCATACCGCGCTGTGGCGAAGCGGCGATGTGATCTTCGGCTCGCTGCTGGCGATGCTGTTTACCGGCATCTGGCCGCAGCGGGCGTTCATCCACTGGCGCATCCAGATGGCCAGCTATGTCACCAACTTTAACCGCCTCTACCAGGCCGGCTTCTCGCCAAATCTGGTGGATCGACCGCGGCTGGAAAAGCATCTCCAGCAGGCGCTGAACGACGTGGTTAAAATGCGCGGGCTGATCACCCCCGCCAGCAAAGAGACGCACATCCAGAAGGCGATCTTCGAGGCTATCCAGACCGTCAGCCGCAACCTCGTCTGCATGCTGGAGCTGCAGATCAACGCCTGGTGGGCAACGCGTCCGGGTCACTTCGTGATGCTCAATGCGCACACCCTGCGGGAGACGCAGCAAATGACCCAGCAGACGCTATTGTCCATCGCCCACGCGCTGTACGAAGGGAACCCTCAGCCTGTGCGCGCCAACAATGAAAAGCTGACTGAGATCGTCCTCGAACTGCGCCAGCTGCTGAAAGAGCAGGGTGATGACGGCCTGGCGGAAACCCCGGTCCATGGCTATGTTTGGCTCTCAATCGAACTGGCGCGCCAGCTGGAGCTGCTCTCGCATCTGATCTGCCGCGCGTTGCGCAAATAAACACCAGATGCACCGGGTAACCACATGGGTTGTTTCGATTCAGCAGCGTTTAGGGTTATGATAAACGCAAAGGAAAAAACATTGTCATCAGCGGCTGCTAGCAGTTATGTTAGCCCTATAACGCAGTCGCTTTACGAATCCGAATCTCAATTATTAGGGGTGTAAAAATGGAAACAACTAAGCCTTCTTTCCAGGACGTACTGGAGTTTGTTCGTCTGTACCGTCGTAAGAACAAACTGCAGCGTGAAATTCAGGACGTTGAGAAAAAGATCCGTGATAACCAGAAGCGCGTTCTGCTGCTGGACAACCTCAGCGACTACATCAAACCGGGCATGAGCGTGGAAGCCATCCAGGGCATCATCGGCAGCATGAAGAGCGATTACGAAGATCGCGTTGATGATTACATCATCAAAAATGCCGAGCTGTCCAAAGAGCGCCGCGACATCTCGAAAAAACTGAAAGTGATGGGCGAAGCCAAAGTCGAAGGCTAAACCCTGCCGGTCCGGCGGCGTTAAGCGTCGCCGGGCTGTTCCGCGTTTCCCTCTCTTTCCTGCTTTTTTCTGCGAAAACTTTGTTCCGGCAACTGCCTCTCCTCACCGACACTTTGCTATACTGGCCCGCGAAAAACGTATTGATATCGGAAAGGTTTCTCTCATCCTGGCCGGGCATCTGACGCAGCGGCGTCAGGGCGATATCTCAACACCTCTCACCTCTCCGACGATCGATTCGCCAGAAGACAAACTCAGGTGCTGACCGGGCGCGACAGAACTCTTCCGCTGCTTTCGCCGACAGGAGTCAACCTCACGTGATTAAGTCATTCTTTGCTGCACTCTCGTTTATCAGCCGCCTGCCGGTCCCGGCGCGGTTATCTCAGGGCCTGGAGATCGAACAGTACCAGCGCAGTATCGTCACCTTTCCGCTGGTCGGTTTACTGCTCGGCGCCATCGCCGGCGCGGTGGCGCTCCTCCTGCAGCCGTGGTGCGGCGTCCCGCTGGCGGCGCTGTTCGGCGTGCTGGCGCTGGCGCTGCTCACCGGCGGATTCCACCTTGACGGGCTGGCTGATACCTGCGACGGCATTTTCTCCGCCCGCACCCGCGATCGGATGCTGGAGATCATGCGCGACAGCCGGCTGGGCACCCACGGCGGGCTGGCGCTGATCTTCGTGCTGGTGGCGAAAGTGCTGGTGGTTGGCGAGCTGCTGCTGCGTGATATCCACCCCATCGCAGCCCTGGCGGCGGCCTGCGCCGTCGGTCGCGGGATGGCGGTGCTGCTGATGTATCGTCATCGCTATGCGCGGGAAAAGGGGCTGGGCAATCTGTTTATCGGCAAAATTAGCCTGCAGCAGACGCTGGTGACGATGGCGATGGCGATCGCGCTGGCCACCGCCCTGCTGGGGCTGCAGGGGCTGCGCGCCGCGCTGATCACCCTGGTGCTGATTTGGGGTCTGGGATGGGCGCTGAAGCGAACTCTCGGCGGGCAGACCGGGGATACCCTCGGGGCGGCGATTGAGCTGGGCGAATTACTCTTTTTACTGGCGCTGCTGTAAGGCCTGACGCCAACGGTGAGGAACAGAATGGTAACACTTTCGGCGTTACTGGCTGCCATTCCGCAGCCCGATGTGGCGGGCATGGCGCGCGCTCAGCAGCATATTGATGGCCTGTTAAAGCCGCCCGGCAGCCTTGGCCGTCTGGAGACGCTGGCGGTGCAGCTGGCCGGTCTGCCTGGCTTGCAGGGGCAGCTGGCGCTGGCGGAGAAAGCGATTGTGGTCATGTGCGCCGACCATGGCGTCTGGCATGAAGGCGTGACCCCTTCGCCGCAGGGGGTGACGGCCATTCATGCCGGCAATATGATGCGGGGCAACACCGGCGTCTGCGTGCTGGCGGCGCAGGCCGGGGCCAGGGTGCAGGTAGTGGATGTCGGCATCGATGCCGACCCGCTGCCGGGCCTGATTAACCTCAAAGTGGCCCGCGGTAGCGGGAATATCGCCCGGACGGCGGCGATGAGCCGCCAGCAGGCGGAGACGGTGCTGCTGGCCAGCATGCATCTCACCCGCCAGCTCGCTGCCGACGGGGTGAAAGCCTTCGGCGTCGGCGAATTGGGAATGGCCAATACCACCCCGGCCGCAGCGACGATCAGTGTCCTGACGGGCAGCGACCCTGACGCGGTGGTGGGCTGTGGGGCCAATCTGCCGCTGGCGCAGCGGGGCCATAAGGTGGCGGTGGTGCGCCAGGCGATAGCCCATAATCAGCCGAACCCGGCCGACGGGCTGGATGTCCTGGCGAAGGTGGGGGGTTACGATCTGGTGGGCATGACCGGGGTGATCCTCGGGGCGGCTTCCTGTGGCCTGCCGGTGGTGCTGGATGGCTTCCTCTCCTATGCTTCTGCCCTGGCCGCCTGCCGCATGGCCCCGTCGGCGCACCCTTATCTTATTCCTTCACACCTGTCGGCGGAGAAAGGGGCGCAGATCGCCCTCGACGCGCTGGGTCTGCGGCCGTATCTCGATATGGACATGCGCCTGGGAGAGGGCAGCGGCGCCGCGCTGGCGATGCACCTGCTGGATGCCGCCAGCGTGATGTACAACCAGATGGGAACGCTGGCGCAGAGCAATATTGTGTTGCCCGATAGCGCGCCGTCATCCTGATGGTGGAGCGCATCGTCCCGCGATGGGGGCGATGCGCCGGGTTTACAGGGCCTGCTGCCAGACCGCCTGGGGCAGGAGATAAACCTTCGCCGGGGCGCGCATGCCGTCGGTGACAATATGACGGATGCCGCTGGCCATCACCGCCAGGGTGACGTCAAAGGCGTTCAGGCTGTCGCCGAAGCCCGCGGTCAGATTGAGCATTGAACCATTGGCCAGCAGATAGACGGTTTTGTCGGCCATGCGGTAGGCGTTGATATACGGCATCACCTCTTCCTGGGGGTACTGGCGCAGGTAATCGCCGTCGATCTCTTCCGCCACGTGGCCGACGTTAAGGATAAATACTCCCGCTTTCGCGCGGTCCAGCGCCTGGCGATTAACCACGTTTTTACCGCCTGTCGCCGTGGCCACCACGTCCGCCGAGGCGATAGCCTCCTGGAGGTCCACCACGTGCCAGCCGTCGTAGGCCGCCTGCAGACGGCGGGCAGGATCGATCTCCGCCACCATCACCTGACCGCCAAAAGCTTTTGCCGCCGCCGCGACGCCCTGGCCGACCAGGCCGTAGCCGATCACCAGCACTTTTTTCTCATGCAGGGTGAGGTGAGTGGTCTGGAAGAAGGTGTGCCAGGCAGTGAGACCGACCATATGGCGGTTGTGCAGCCCCTCTTTGACCGGCAGATCGTCCCAGTTAAAGATCGGATAGCCTGGCTGAATATCCCCCAGCCGATTGACGCCCGAGCCGGTGGCTTCCAGACCCGCCACGATGTTCCCAAACTCGCCGCGCTGGTGGAGCAGGGTGGTGATATCGGCGCCCATCTCGCACAGGTGAGTGGGCTGCCAGGCAATCGCTTTTTCCCATGACTGTTGCCAGTCGGCATCGCTCATATTGCGCCACGCGCAGGCCTCGGCGCCGCGCTCCACCAGCCAGGCCACCACGTCGTCCTGCACGGTGGTGGGGTTACAGGTGGTTAAAAAGACCTGAGCGCCCTTGTCGAGGATCCCCTGCACCAGCGGGATCATTTTCATGTCGAGGTGCATACAGCAGGCCAGACGCACGCCGCTGAGGTCGGGCAGCGCGGCGACCTGACGCAGGGTACGCGGCATATTCTGGCTGGCCCATGCCACTTCTTTCGCTAAAGAGATTTTATTATTCACTGGGTTATGACCTTCAATTCGCAAAAGGGGTATCCCCCTGACCGAAAAGGGATTCTATCAGCCCCCGCGAGAATTCACAGCACAATGCCGTCGGACATCGCCGCCCGCGCTATCCCCTGCGAAAGACAGGGTTGTTAATTTAAGGTTAAAAAAAGAAAATAAAATATAAGTAATTCCTATGATTTGAGCGATGAAGCGATGTTGAGTGTTATTCCTGCGGGGATATTTTCACGGCTGCGGATTTTCCTTGGCCGCCTGAAGCCGCACGCGCTGCCGGTGGCCCGCCGGCATATCGTGCTGGGATCCATTGGCGCCGGCACCGGACTGGCGGTGACCAGCATGTTCAGCCACTGGCTGCTCGGCGAAGTCAATCTGTGGTTTATTGCCCCGATGGGGGCCTCGGCGGTACTCCTGTTTGGCGTACCGAGCAGCCCGCTGGCGCAGCCGTGGTCGATTGTCGGCGGCAACGTGCTGTCGGCGCTGATCGGCGTCACGGTGGGTATGCTGGTCCCCGATGCGGCGCTGGCCTGCGGTCTGGCGGCGGCTCTGGCCATCGCCGGGATGTATTTTCTGCGCTGTCTGCATCCCCCCGGCGGCGCGGTGGCCCTGACGGCGATCCTCGGCGGCGCCGGGGTGCACAGCGAAGGCTATCACTTTGTGCTGACCCCGGTGCTCCTCAACTCGCTGATGCTGGCGCTGCTGGCTATTGTGTTTAATAACCTGGTTGGCCGCCGTTATCCGCATCCGCTGGCGGCAGAGGAGGTCAAATCCAGGGCGGTGCCGCTGGGTATTTCGGTCACCCGGGAAGATATTCACGCCGCGCTGCTGGAAGGCCAGTTCCTCGACATTGATGAAGACGATGTCCAGGAGCTGCTGGAGAATATCGAGCAGCAGGCGCGGCAGCGTATCGCGACGGCAGCCCGCCGCTAAGGGCGTGCTGCGGGCTGCGGGTTACAGATCGCCGGTAAGATACTGCGCGACCCCGCGGCCAAAGCTCCAGTCGCCTTTCTGGTTACTGATAATCGACACCATCAGATCATCGCCGCTCAGGCCGCAGTGTTCCGCCAGCTCCTCCTGCAAAATGGCGAAGAAGCGCTGCTTCTGCGCCTCGCTGCGCGGGCTGGTATAGACCCGCACCACCACCAGATCCCGCGTGCGGGTCAGTCCGAGGCCGGTATCTTCAATCACCATATGGTGGGCTTTGTTTTCATGAACAATCTGGTAACGGTCGCGTTCTGGTACCTCGAAGGCGCGCAGCACGGCGCGATGGGCGGCATCCAGCAGGGTTTTGACCTCCTGTTCCGTACGGCCTTCAATCAGGTCAAATGTCAGTAATGGCATGCAGGTGCTCCTTATCGTTAGGGAATAATGATGGGCTCAACAAGATGCTAGCCGATGCCGCCGCCGGCAAAAACCGCTATAGTTGAATACATTGTTTTTACTGGTGAACAATCACATGAGCGAGAGTCGTCCGGAGAGTTACTGGATCCATCTGTACTGGCTGACGGTGCTGGAAGAACAAAAAAGCTATACCCGGACCGCGGAAAAGCTGGGGATCAGCAAGTCGGCTATCAGCCAGAAAATCAGCGAGCTGGAGCGGGTGACCGGTAAAACCCTCGTCCATCGCACCACCCGCAGCGTGAGCCTCAGCGACGACGGACTGCGGCTGGTGGCGGAGCTCAACGAGCCGTTTGGTCAGCTGCGGGATATTTTCACCGGCGCCTGCGATGAGGGCGGGCCGCTGCGGGGAACGCTGCGCCTGACCGCGCCGGTGGCCTTTTCCCGCCAGCAGCTGGTCCCGGCAATCGCGCCTTTTTTGCATCAGCATCCCCAGCTGCATCTGCAGCTTGAGGTCACCGACCGGCTGGTCTCTCTGGCCAGCGAAGGGTTCGATCTCGCCATCCGCCACTGTCGACGCGAGGCGCTCCCGGATACCCACGTCGCCTGGCCGCTGTGTCACACCGCGACGCTTACCGTCGCGTCCGCCGACTATATTCGCCGCCATGGCCGCCCGGAGACCCCCGAAGATCTGCGCCACCACCAATGCCTGACCTATCCCCGTGGGCCACAGCGCCCGCAGTGGACGTTCGCCTCCCGTCAGTCGCCCGATGCTCGGGTGACCATCAACGTGCAGGGGCCATTCGCCACCAATAACAGCGAGTCGCTACGTGATGCAGTGCTGGCGGGGCTTGGGGTGGCGCTGTTGCCGGATTTCAGCGCCCGGGAGGCCATTGGCCGCGGGCTGGTGCAGGAGCTGCTGCCGGCGTGGCAGCCAGTAGAGGTGTTTGCCGATCGGCTGTACGTCATCCGGCCCTATACCCCGCGCGTGTCGCGCGCGGTGGAAACCTTCAGCCGCTACCTGAAAGCGACCTTCAGCGAGACGCGTCCAGCTCCTGCGCCAGCGCCTCGCTAAAGCGGGGCAGCAGATGGCGCTCGCCGGGAAGCAGCTGCGCGAGAGTCACGGTCTTGTCAGCGCAATAGACCCGCTCGCTGCCGAGCTGCGCTTCAAAGGCGTTCGCCGCCTGATGCGCCGCGCTCAGATCGGCGTCAATAAGGATCACCGCATGGGCCAGCACCACGTGGCCGCCGCCCGCCGCCAGCGGCCGCCAGTACTGGGCGGTACCGACAATCTTGCGCGCCTCCGCGCCTTCTCCGCAGGCAAGATTATACCGGCCATCGCAAAAGGAACCGCTCACCGCCCGGGGGTGGCTGGCAACGCCGAAGCGCGCGAGGGTGCGCTGCAGCACAGCGCACAGCGAATGATAGATTGGTTCGGCGGCTTCGCCGAGCGGCTGCTGCACCGGCCAGGCGAGGCTAAGGTTGATAATGCCCGGCCCCTGGGGCACCAGACCGCCGCCGGAGCGGCGAAGCCATACCGGCCAGCCGCGCGCGGCAAAATGCGCGCTGACCGCCGGCAGATCCGTAAACTGACGATAGCTCCCCGGCACCACCAATCCCTGCGGCGCCTGCCAGAGCTGGGCGACGGCCTCGCCGGCGCTGGCTTTGGCAAACAGCGGCTGTTCCGCCTGGGTGGGATCCTCGCAAAACTGCAGCGCCAGCGAAGAGGGGGAAAAACGGCGAGGCCAGCAGTCGGCCAGGGTTAACTGAGACATGTATTCTCCTTACCGGAGGGCGCGGGTTACGCCCTCCGCTGGTGGGTCAGTCGACGGGGTGCTTTTTCATCATCAGCGCGGTGAGCGCTGACAGCAGGCATCCTGCGGTCAGATAGAGGGCCACGCTGTGCCACGATCCGCCTGAGAAGGTGACCAGCGCCGCGGCAATAAACGGGGTAAAGCCGCCGCCGACCACGCTCGCCACCTGGTAGCCGACGCCGGCGCCGCTATAGCGATAGCTGGCGCCGAACAGCTCGGTAAACATCGGCTGCTGGACGCAGACCACCATATCATGGGCGATATTGGCCAGCATCAGGGCGAAGAACAGGATCCAGAAAACGGACTGACTCTCCAGCGCCATAAAGAACGGGAAACCGCTCAAAGTGCCGATCAGCGCCCCGGTGATATAGATCCGCCGACGGCCAAAGCGGTCTGCCAGCCAGGCGAAGCAGGGGATAGTCAGGCAGCTAAGACCGCCCACCAGCAGGCCAATGTTGAGAAACAGCTCGCGCGGCAGGCCGAGGTTTTGCGTGGAGTAGTTGAGGGCGAAGGCGGTGACGATATACATCGTCAGCAGCTCACACAGACGCAGGGCGATAATCAGTAAAAACGCTCCCGGATGGCGAAGCAGCGCTTCCACTACCGGTAGCCGCTTTTTCTTCTGCGGCGCGTTGTCCTGGCTCTGCTGCGCTTCAAACTCCTGCGATTCCGCCATGCCGTTACGGATCCACAGCGCAATAAGGACCAGCGCCACGCTGAACAGGAACGGTAAGCGCCAGCCCCAGCTGAGGAACTGCTGGTCGCTGGTCAGGCTGCTAATCAGCGATACCAGCCCGGTAGAGAGCAGGAGGCCGACGCCGTAGCCCACCTGCACCCCGCTGCTGTAAAAGGCTTTTTTCCCCTGTGGGGCATTCTCCACCGAGAGCAGCGCCGCGCCGCCCCATTCGCCGCCGACGGCGAATCCCTGAACCGCTCGCAGGAACACCAGCAGCACCGGCGCCCACCAGCCGATCTGGTTGAACGAGGGGAGCAGGCCGATGCAGGCAGTGGCGATACCCATCATCCAGACGGTCATCATCAGCATCCGTTTCCGCCCGAGGCGATCGCCGAAGTGGCCAAAAATAATTCCGCCGAGCGGCGAAAAAGAAACCCAACGCCGAAGGTGGCAAAGGCGGCAAGCGTTCCCATCGCCGGGCCGATTTGCGGGAAAAATTCGCGGTTGAACACCAGCGCGGCGGTAATGCCATAGAGAAGAAAATCGTACCAGTCGACCACCGCGCCGGCAAAACTACCCCAGGCCGCCCGCCGGGCCCGATGTAGTGAATCTGGCGCCTCGCCGGGCTGCACGCTTATTGTTGAATCCATACCCTGTCCTGTCAGTCACGTACTTCATTGTTATTGGAATGAGACGCTTTTACCGTTGCGTCTGCTCTGAGACTACCGCGCAGCGGCCGTAGAGGAAAGTAGTTTGCCTGCTAAGCGGGGGAGATGGCGCAAAAAAGAATCGATGGGAAAGGCGGGCGAAATCACACCCTGGACTTAACATTCTGGCAATTTGCCATCCAGCTTATACTTTTAATTAAATCAACGGATAACAAAGATGGACACCTTTTAAGAATCGACGTAAATGGTTTACACTTAACGTGTCTCCCTCTCTGGAATGGTGAGTAAAATGCGTCTACTTCTTGCAGTTTTATTTTGTTCTGTCATGTTGCCTTCTGCTTATGCTGAAAAACTGCCTGCGCCGACAGGAAAACCTGTACTGACCATTTCCGGAAAAATCGGAAATATGAATGTCGGCGACAAGGCCGTTTTTGATCTCGCAATGCTGGAAAAACTGGGGATGAAGACGATAGAAACCACCACCCCCTGGTACACCGGCAAGGTTCGTTTTGACGGCATTCCCCTTAGTAAACTCATGGATTTAGTCGGCGCGAAAGGCACATCGGCCCGCGTGCTGGCGCTGAACGACTACACCACCATTATCCCGATTGATGATTTTTATAAATTCCCGGTCATTATGGCGTTAAAAATGAACGGTCAATATATGCGCATTCGTGATAAAGGCCCGTTATTTATTGTCTACCCTTACGACAGCAGTGCTGAATTACAGAACCAGATCTATTATTCCCGATCGGCCTGGCAAGTTTCAAAGATGATTATAGAATAAGGGTTGGATCTTGAATCGAATACTCACGGCTATTATTTTGTCGTTATTTGTTGTCACCGGATATATTACTTATCTGGTGCATGAGCGACAAAGTGAGTTGCAAAAATTTACCCGCTATACGGACTCGTGGTCAATGTCGCAAATGGTGTCGGAATATATGCGGCTGGAGTCTCGTCTGGCGGGAATGGCGATTGGGGCCGAAGGGGCGGACCACGATGAGGTGCGCCTGCGTCTTGAGATCATGATGAGCCAGATCGAGCTTCTGCAGGAGGGCGATCTGGGTAAATTTATCAATAAAAGCGAGCAGCGGAAGACGGTGGTTGCGACACTGATTCGTAATCTTCATCTGCTCGATAAACAAGTTGATACCATGACGCCGGAGCAGGTCAGACAGATCCTGCCGGTGTTAAGCGAGCTGGATGGTCCGCTGACCTCAATGGCCGCCGCCACCCTGACGCAAGATATCAATATCGTTAATATCACCCATGATAAAATCCAGCATCTCTATTATATCTACTCGGTGATCTCCATTCTGCTGATCGCCATGTGTATAACTCTCGGTCTGCTGATGCTCCGACAGAATAATAATCTGCGTCGCGCCCATGTTCGTATGAAAACGCTGGCCAACGATCTGCAGGCCTCGAAAGAGAAGCTGCAGGTGCAGAACCGCCGACTGCAGTACGATGCCTACCATGATTCGCTGACCGGTATGCCCAACCGTCTCTCTTTCTGGCAGCGGCTGCAGGAGATCGTCAACCAGGTGCGTCCCTATAAGGGATGCGCCGTGGTGATGCTTTTCGACCTCGACAGCTTTAAGGATGTGAACGATACCCTTGGCCATGATGCTGGCGATAAGCTGCTGCAGGATCTGGCCAGTCGCCTCTCTTTTTTCCGCAAAACCTCCGAGACGCTGTATCGCCTTGGCGGTGATGAGTTTGCGATGCTCTCCTACGATCTCACTGAGGAGATGGCCCTTGAGCGGGCCAATGTTATCCGGGAGAAGATCAGCCAGCCCTATCAGATCTACGATGCGCAGATTAATATCGACGCCTGCATTGGGATCGTGATCTCTGACGGTGAAAGTCGTACCGATTATCTGTACAAGTGCGCCGACCTCGCGCTGTATGAGGCGAAAAAAGAGGGTAGCGGCCATGTGCAAATCTTCCGGCCGGGGATGCTGCAGCGCCTGCAGGAGAACAAATCGTTTGAAGACGATCTGCTGCAGGCCCTGGCCCATGACGAGTTCAAAGTCTACTATCAGCCGATCGCCGATACCGTCACGCGCGAAATCTACGGCTATGAAGCGCTGGTTCGTTGGTTCCATCCGGTGCGCGGCGCCGTGCCGCCGACGGTGTTTATTCCGGTGGCAGAGAAAATCGGTCTTATTAATGCCCTTGGCGAATGGGTGCTGAAAACCGCCTGTGCCGAAGCGGCCAGCTGGGCGACGCCGCTGAAGGTCTCGGTCAACGTTTCACCAATTCAGTTGATGAATACATCGCTGACCGACACCATTATCGAGGTGCTGCATCAGACCGGCCTCGATCCGCGACGTCTTGATCTGGAGATCACCGAGTCGGACGTATTCAATGAGAACACCCGTTCGCTGGAAATTCTCAGCCAGCTGCGCGAGCAGGGCATTCAGATCTCCATCGATGACTTTGGTACCGGCTATTCTTCCCTGTCCCGTTTAAGCTACTTCCCGTTCGATAAAATTAAAATCGACCGCTCGTTTGTCATCAATATTCCGGAACAAAAAGACGATCTGGATATCGTCCGCCTGATTATCAGCATGGGAAAGAGCCTGCATATGCGCATTGTGGCGGAAGGTGTAGAGACCGAAGAGCAGTTGGCTTCGCTGCAGGCGCTGGGCTGTGACCTGGTTCAGGGATATTTAATCGGCAAACCGAGTCCGCTGCGCTAACAAATTTTTAACGTGTCTACTTTTATTCTCCCGGGCGATTTCAGGATCCTGAAATCGCCTTTTTTATTTTCTCTTAGCGCTAATCCCTGCGAGGTATAAAAAGGAGTAGGCGTAAAATTCCACAACAAAATAATATCCTTAACGTTTAAAAGGGGTATATGATATGCATCATATAGGCTATTTCTGAACGTCGCGTTTGAGACGGTAAAGTGAGGCACAATTATGCAGCAAATCATTATTCCCACCCATTACGTTCACACCCGCAGCACGCCGCTGTGGACCAAAGAGACCGCCCCGGCCTCTATCTGGCGCCGCCATCTGGATGCCGGCACCCGGCAGGGCGTCTACCCTCGTCTCTCGGTGATGCAGGGGGCGATCCGCTATCTCGGCTATGCCGATGAAACCAGCCCCGAGCCCGTTGAAACCCTGACTATTGAAGCCGGCCAGTTTGGCGTCTTTCCGCCGGAGAAGTGGCACTGTATTGAGGCCCTCTCAGAGGACACGGTTTTTAATGTCGACTTTTATGTTGATCCAAAAATTCTCATCGAGGGATAACAAGAGATGACCAGTGAAAATAAAGGTTATACCTTAGCGCTAGAGAATGGCCGACTTCACCAGAAGCAGGAAAAAATATTTCTCAAACCAATGGTGTTGTATATTCCACAGCAGGCGGTGGAGGCCGTTAATGACCTGCTGAGCAAGTTGCCGGACGACAGGGAAGAGGGGGAGTTTCTGTTGACGGTCACCAATAACAATAACGGCGTCTCGGTTGATAAAACCTTTTCCTCGCTGGCGGCGCTGCGCGACCCGCTCACCGCCGCTGATACGGTGAAGGATCTGATCAATATCGTTCGCGGCTACGAGTCCGATGAAGAGACCAACGTTTGCGGCTGGTAAGCCCGCTACTCTTCCGCCGGATGGCGACCGTCACCTAATGCCATCTGGCCGACCAGCCACTCCCGCAGATTGAAAATATCCGCCCGCTGCGCCGCAGCCTCGGTGGTGACCAGGTAGTAGCGGGCGCCAGGCAATGCGTTGCTGAACGGCGCGGATAATACGCCGCGCTGCAGCAGATCCCGCGCCAGCAGTTCGCTGGCGATCACCACTCCCTGACCGGCCACCGCCGCCTGCAGGGCATGGGTTTCATCGCTAAAGGTTAACCCCGCATCAATATTCAGCGTCGGCGGTCCATAGCGCCGACGCCAGTTCTCCCAGCTCGGCGAATCAGCTGGCACGCGCCGGTTGGCAACGTGAAACAGCGTCACCCGCTGCAGATCTTCAGGCCGGCTGAGGCCCAGAGTCGGGCTGGCGACCACGATAAAGCGATCCTCATACAGCAGCGTGCAGTACAGGTCCGGCTCCGGCGTTTCACGATAGCGAATCGCGGCGTCTACCGTGCCCAGATGCAGATCCACTCGTTCGACGCTGGTGTGTAGCCGCAGGTCGATAGCCGGAAAGCGGGCGGTGAAATCCGCCAGCCGCGGCACCAGCCAGTGGGTGAGAAAATTGGAGGTGGTGGTGACGGTTAAGGATGGCGGCTGACGGGCATGAGCGATCTGGACGACGGCCTGTTCCAGGGCGCTAAAGGCGCGTTGGGTGGCGGCGTAAAGGATCTCGCCATCAGCGGTCAGACTGACGCCCTGCGCGCTGCGTTCGCAGACCCGGCACTCCAGCACCGACTCCAGCAGTTTAATCTGATGGCTGACCGCCGTCGCGCTGACGCCGAGCGCCTCGGCGGCCTGTTTAAAACTGCGGTGGCGGGCGACGGCATGAAAAGCGCGTAGCGCCCCCAGCGGCGGCAGACGGGGTGGTCTCATGGCTGAGTTTTTCTCATCTATGGCTGAAAACTATGCGTTTGTGTAAGGCAATATAGTGGCGATAGGCTACGGGCATGTAAAGACAATGACATGAATTAAATTCATGCATCTTCGCCTGTCAGGAGTCAACTATGCACGTTGTAAGCCGCTACACCGCCGCGGAAGCCGCGGCAACGATCGACCCCCGCGGCCGCGCTATCGCCCTTAGCGTGGTCATCGCCGCCGGGGCCTTGCTGTTAATCATGCCCCCGGTTATCGGGGTGACCGGCACGCTGAGTCTGCTGACGGCGCTGATTGCGGCCTTTGGCGTCGGGTGGGGATTCACTCGCGGACAATCCTGGCTTTATCGCTCACCCCTGGCGGCGACGCGCTGGGCCTTTCTGCTGTCAGCGGCCGGCTGGCTGCTGGCGCTGGTGGCCTGGTATGGCGGGCAGGACTGGCCGGCACTGCTGCCGGGCGTGGCGTGCGGTGGGGCGGGAGCGGCTGTCGCCTGGCGCATTGCGGCGGTTAGGACGGCGCTGCCGGGGATGCGGGTCAGCGGCGCCACGGTGCTGAGCGTAGCTATCGCCATCGCGGCGACGCTACTGACCTGGCATACTGCGGGAGGAGGACGCCATGGCGTCTGCTTTGCCTTCGCCGTGCTGCTTGACTGGGCGCTGCTCGGCGCGCTGATGGTGCGGATCCGCCAGCAGGAGAGTGCGGCCTGATACCAGACGCGGTCTGGTCCAGGATCGGCGAATCAAGCGAGACAGGGTAAGTTGTCCCGCCCGGCGTTAAATATCTTCTACACTGTTACAGGCATCACATTCCTGTGCGGTCGGCACTCCTGCCGGCCGCCGTCGGCGTTCAGCCCAGGCACGGGCCTGCAGGCTGGTTATCCTGAAAGAGGAGTCTGTAATATGGCATTTGTCACCACCCAAGACGGCGTCAATATTGACTTTAAAGACTGGGGTCCAAAGGAAGCTCAGCCGATTGTTTTTCATCACGGCTGGCCGTTAAGCGCTGACGACTGGGATAACCAGATGTTATTTTTCCTTGCCGAAGGGTTCCGGGTCATCGCTATCGATCGTCGGGGTCATGGCCGCTCCGATCAGGTTAGCGAGGGGCACGATATGGACCATTACGCGGCGGACGTCTCGGCGGTGGTGGAGCATCTGGATCTGCACAATGCGGTCCACGTCGGGCACTCCACCGGCGGCGGCCAGGTCGCACGCTACGTCGCCCGCTATGGTCAGCCGCAGGGGCGGGTGGCGAAGGCGGTGTTAATTAGCGCCGTCCCGCCGCTAATGGTGAAAACCGAGCAGAACCCGGGCGGGACGCCGATCGAGGTGTTTGACGGTTTCCGCAAAGCGCTGGCGGCGAACCGCGCCCAGTTCTATCTCGACGTCGCCTCTGGCCCGTTCTATGGCTTCAATCGTGATGGAGCAGAGATATCCCAGGGAACGATCCAGAACTGGTGGCGACAGGGGATGATCGGCAGCGCCAAAGCCCATTATGAAGGCATTAAGGCGTTTTCAGAGACCGACCAGACGGAAGACCTTAAGTCGATCACTTTGCCGGTGCTGGTGATGCAGGGAGATGACGACCAGGTGGTCCCCTATAAAAATGCGGCCATCCTGCAGGAAAAGCTGCTGCCGAACAGCCAGCTGAAAATTTATCCTGGCTTCCCGCACGGGATGCACACCTCCCACGCCGATACCATCAACGCCGATCTGCTGGCGTTTATCCGCGCCTGATCTGCCCTCTTTGCCGGGCAGAGTGCCGTTAATGGCATTCCGCCAGCGCCCTGGCCGCCAGTCGCCTGGGGCGCGCCGGTTGACGTGCAGAGGAAATCTGCTTAACTCATGGGGTACCTGACGACTATTTTCCCCTCGCAGGATAAAACGCCGGGTTTCTCTGCGGAAACCCGGCGGAATTCTGCGCAAGAGACAAGTGAGAGACAATGAAATTAGCCGGACTTCATCCCGACGAGCAGCGTCGCCTGCAATCGCTACGCTCTTCCGGGCTGTTGAATAGCGGAAAAGAAGAACGCTTCGATCGCCTGACCAGGCTTGCCCGTTCGCTGTATAACCTGCCGGTGGCGTCCATCAGTCTGGTGGGGGAAGATCTCCTGCATATCAAGTCCTGTGCCGGTCTCGATGTGGACACGGTGCCGAGAGATATTTCATTTTGCGCCCATACCATTCTGCAAACCGACCCGCTTATCGTCAACGACATGCAGCAGGACGAGCGCTTTCACGATAACCCGCTGGTCATTGAGGCGCCGTTTATCCGCTTTTACGCCGGGTATCCGGTGCAACTGCCGGATGGCGCGACCGTCGGGTCGTTCTGCCTGATGGATCACCAGCCGCGATCGTTTTCCGCCCATGAAATGCAGATCTTAAGCGATCTGGCGGCGATCGTGGAGGATGAGTTCAAGGTGCTGGATGCGGCAACCTCGGATGAGCTGACGGGACTGTTTAATCGCCGGGGATTCCTCACCCTGGCAGAGTATGCCCTGCTGACGGCCCAGCGCCGCCATGAGCCGGTGAGTCTGGCGTTTGTCGACCTCGATCGCTTCAAGCACATCAATGATACCTGGGGGCATGAAGAGGGCGATCGCGCGCTGATCGCCATCGCCGACTTGATGAAAGCGGCCTTCCGCGAGTCCGATATCCTCGCGAGGCAGGGGGGGGACGAATTTATCATTCTGTTCGCCAATACCAGCCGCCACGATGCCGCGGCGGCAATGGAGACGCTCAGCCACAACGTGGCGCGTTTCAACCAGCAGGCGGCCAATCCCTGGCAGCTGGCGTTCTCCTGGGGCTGCGTCGAATATGATCCCGCCAGCCATCCCAGTCTCAACGCGCTGGTGGCCACCGCTGACCGCCTGATGTACCAGGCGAAGCAGAAGCAGGGACGCGAGCGCCGTTAATCCTTTGCGGCGGTGGCACTCAACAGGTACTGCTGCGCCTGCTGCCGCTTCTGCGCATAGCTGCTGAGCAGCGCCTGCTGCGATTTCCCTTCGTTATCGTAAAACAGGCCGCCTTCGTCGGTGATAAAGCGATAATGCTGTTCCAGCTGGTTTATCACCCAGTCAATGCGTTGCAGGGTGAGTAAGGTACAGGACTGACCATGCAGGTCGTCTTCAATATCCAGCACATGTGAGCGAAAGGCCTCTACGGCAAACAGCCGGCTCAGCGCGGCAGGGTCCGCCAGCGCCGACTCCCAGCGCGCCGTCAACTGCTGAAAGTGAGCCAGCACCAGCGGGTCAGCGCGCCGGGCGCGAAGCCAGACGAGCTTCCGGCGGTAGCTTTCGACCGCCAGCCGCTTCATCTCGCGATATTGCGCCAGCTGCTGTTCGGCGTCAGGGATCCGGGTCATCAGCCAGCTAAAAAAGAAGCGAGTCTCAAAACGTTCGACAAAGTGGAACAGCGGGTCGGCCAGACCATTGCTGTTGAATTCTCTCAGCGGGTCGAAGGGATACATATAGCCAAAATCGAACAGCCATAACTGCTCCTGCCGGTCCACCAGCAGATTCCCGCTACAGAGATCCCACTCCATCAGCCCCTGTTCTTCGCAGGCTTCCAGAGTAGTAAATAGCTGGGCGATCAGCGGCGGGGTCAACTGGTGTATCGGCTCGCCATCGATCCAGGGGGAGAGCAGGATGCCGAGGCGATAATCGGCATACAGCGTTGGGACGATGTGGGTGAAGCGCGGCGCGGTGACCGGGTCATCCTTCAGCTGTTGCAATGCCTGCCGACGCTGTACCTCATTTAAAAACGACAGCTGGCCGTTGAGGTTGGCAACGCCGGCGACGGCGCGACGTTTCTTTAAATTGTACTCCTTGCCGGCGATGCGCAGACGATAAACCTCGCCGGTCAGGCCTGAGCCGTATACCTGCACCACATAGGGGGAATCGGGGCCCAGTGCGGCGAGGGTCTCCGGCGGCAGCGGGCAGTGGCTGACGTTGCCGACGATAAGAGGTTCCCCGCTGCGATCGAACGCCTGCTGTTGCTGTTGTCTGAGGTTCATGGTGCCTCCGGGTATAACGTTAGACAGAGTGGATAATCCACGCTATCTCACCCGCAAACGGTAGTGAATTCATCCTACTGGCAGGCGCTTTTTCAGGCTGAGCTGGGGTGCGTTCACGGAGGACACGCGGGGCGTAGGGAGGCGGTAGGGAACGGCAAGCGTCTGGAACGCATACCTGACGTCGTTGTCAACGAGGTGCTTGCCAGGCTGGATGCGATGCTGAGTTAACGTCAGCGACGCAAAAAAGCAAAAAGCCTGCTCGAAAGCAGGCTTCTTAAATTTGGCTCCTCTGACTGGACTCGAACCAGTGACATACGGATTAACAGTCCGCCGTTCTACCGACTGAACTACAGAGGAATCGTGTGGAGTCGTATCTTAGCGGCGAAAAAACTTTTGTCAAACATCAATTCGCCTGTTCAGGTGCAACTGCCGCTTCCATCGACAATTTGTTGTCATTTCCGACAATTATTACGGAAAATACTTTGCAGGATATCCATTTCTCAATCATCATTTGAAATGTTGTTTCAACATCTCTCACTAAGGTCTCTCTTGAACGTCACCTCCGCCGTACGCCAGGCTGTCGAACGGACATCCTGGTTTAAAAAACGTCAGCGTTATCGTGTGCTGTACTGGCGCGAAATCAGCCCTCTCGCTGTGCCCATTCTGCTGGAAAATGCCTGTGTGCTGCTGATGGGGGTGTTGAGCACCTTCCTTGTCAGCTGGCTGGGAAAAGAGGCCATGGCCGGTGTGGGGCTGGCCGATAGCTTTAACATGGTCATCATGTCCTTCTTTGCCGCCATCGATCTGGGTACCACGGTGGTGGTGGCCTTTAGCCTCGGCAAGCGCGATCGGCGGCGGGCGAGGGCGGCCGCGCGCCAGTCGCTGGCTATTATGACCCTGTTTTCCATTTTGCTGGCGGGGGTGATCCATGCCTTTGGCCAGGAGATTATTGATTTTGTCGCCGGCGATGCCACCGCCCAGGTCAAGGACCTGGCGCTGACCTATCTGGAACTGACGGCGCTGAGCTACCCGGCGGCGGCGATTGCGCTGATCGGCAGCGGGGCGCTGCGCGGCGCCGGCACCACCAAAATCCCGCTGCTGATCAACGGCGGGATGAATATCCTCAATATCTTAATCAGCAGCGTGCTCATCTACGGCATCTTCTCCTGGCCGGGGCTGGGGTTTGTCGGCGCCGGGCTTGGGCTGACCATTGCCCGCTATATTGGCGCGATAGCCACGATCTGGGTGCTGATGGTGGGCCTCAATCCGGCGCTGCGGCTGTCGCTGAAGGGTTACTTCAAACCCTTTAACTTCGCCATTATCTGGGAGGTGATGGGGATCGGCATCCCGGCCAGTATCGAATCTGTCCTGTTCAATGGCGGCAAGCTGCTGACCCAGATGTTTGTCGCCGGGATGGGCACCAACGTTATCGCCGGCAACTTTATCGCCTTTTCGGTGGCCTCGCTAATTAACCTGCCGGGCAACGCCCTCGGCTCCGCCTCGACGATCATTACCGGCAAGCGGCTGGGAAAAGGGCAGATTGGTCAGGCTGAATTCCAGGCCTGGCACGTATTTTGGCTGTCGACGATTATTCTGACGCTGATCGCCTGGGGCAGCGCCCCCTTCGCCGGCTTTATCGCCTCGTTCTACACCCATGAAGAAGATGTAAAAGAAGTGGTTAAACAGCTGCTGTGGCTCAACGCCCTGTTTATGCCGATCTGGTCGCTGTCGTGGACTTTACCCTGCGCTTTTAAAGGCGCCCGTGACGTACGCTACACCATGTGGGTGTCGATGCTAGGCATGTGGGGCTGCCGGGTGGTGGCGGGCTATACCCTGGGCATCGTGCTGGGGATGGGGGTGATTGGCGTCTGGTTAGGGATGGTGCTCGACTGGGCGGTGCGCGGCGTGCTGTTTTATTTCCGCATGGTGAGCGGCCGCTGGCTGTGGAAATATCCGCGCGTGAAGGCTTCATCGGAGGAAAGCTGAGCCGTTTGCGAGGCTAAACGCCATTTTTTGCGCAAAGTGAAGAATAATTCGGCAAACGATTCATTTTATTGAAAACAGGCTTTGACAGCGCCGGGCGTCATCGATAATATGCGCCCCGTTCACACGATTCCTCTGTAGTTCAGTCGGTAGAACGGCGGACTGTTAATCCGTATGTCACTGGTTCGAGTCCAGTCAGAGGAGCCAAATTTAAGAAGCCTGCTTTCGAGCAGGCTTTTTGCTTTTCTGTCTACCGCCTTTCTTCCGTGGACAAACACCGCCGGGTCGTTTGTTTCGCTTCTCCGGACGCTGACGCTCCCCAGCGGGTAACGTCAGCGTTTATCTCACGATTCCCACGTCATCGACGATTAACGGAACGGCGGCTCGTTGAAGGTGCGCAGCTTACGCGAGTGCATGTGATCTCCCTCGGCGCGCAGCAGGTCAATCGCCCGGATGCCTATCTGCAGATGCTCGGAGATAGCGCCCTCGTAAAAGCGGTTAGCCTGGCCGGGGAGCTTGATTTCACCGTGCAGCGGCTTGTCCGAGACGCAGAGCAGCGTGCCGTAGGGGACGCGGAAGCGATAGCCCTGGGCGGCGATGGTCGCGCTCTCCATATCGATAGCTACCGCCCGGCTGAGATTAAAGCGCAGCGCCGAAGCGGAATAGCGCAGCTCCCAGTTACGGTCGTCGGTGGTGACCACCGTCCCGGTACGCAGCCGCTGCTTAACCTCTTCGCCGGGCATCCCGCTCACCTGCTTGGTGGCGTCGTAGAGGGCGCGCTGCACTTCGGCAATGCTGGGGATCGGAATATCTGGCGGCAGCACCGCATCCAGTACATGATCGTCACGCAGATAGGCGTGGGCCAGCACATAGTCGCCGATGGCCTGGCTTTCGCGCAGGCCGCCGCAGTGGCCGATCATTAACCAGACGTCCGGCCGCAGTACCGCGAGATGATCGCAGATGGTTTTGGCGTTAGCCGGGCCGACGCCAATGTTAATCAGGGTGATCCCTTTGCCGTCGTGGGTGATCAGATGCCAGGCCGGCATCTGGTGCTTCTTCCACGCCAGATCGGAAATGGCCTGTTCCGGCGCTTCGGTCTCGGCGGTGATCCAGATCCCGCCGGCGCAAGAGAGAGCGATATAGGGGCTGTCGGGATCGAGGATCTGGCTGCAGCCCCAGCTGACGAACTCATCCACGTAGCGGGTATAGTTGGTGAACAGCACGTAGGGCTGGAAGTGTTCCGCCGGCGTGCCGGTGTAGTGTCGCAGACGCGCCAGCGAAAAATCGACGCGGCGGGCGTCAAAGTGCGACAGCGGATAGAACTCGGTGGGATGGAACAGGCCATCCGCGGTCTCATCGCCAATTTGTGACAGCTCGGTGGTAGGGAAATAGCGCGTCAGACCGGCGCTCATCGAGCGGTCGAGTGTCAGGGTGGAACCATCGATCACGTAAGGATAGGGGATCTCATGCTGCGACAGCTCGACGCTGATATGCGCGCCATAGTCCTGATACAGCAGGGTCAGCTGTTCCAGCAAATAGTTGCGGAACAGTTTCGGATTCGTAATGGTGGTGGTATAGCAACCGGCATGGGTGAAACGTCCCCAGGCGCGCGTTTTGAGGGCTTTATGATCGGCGCCGTCCCAGGAGACCGACAGCTGCGGATAGACAAAAAGACCTTCCGCGCGGGCTTCGGTATCGGGGAGCGTATTATGGTCGATATAGTCGCCGATGGCTTTGCGTAACGCCGTGACCGAGGCTTCATAGCGCGCTTCCAGCTCGGCAAGCGCTTGTTCCGGGGTCAGACTGGCGGCCTTGATATTCATGATTCGCTCCTTGTTTCAGGTCTGCTGACATTCCCGATAGTATGTCACAGCGGGAAAAGGGCGAAGGAGAATTTATCTGTCAAATGCGACGATACTCAGACCATAACCAGTAAAGGGAGCGGGCTCGTGTTATTTGCCGGCGTTTGTCCAACGCTCGCTGCTATAATGAGTGGCGTTGCGGATCTTCAAAGTTTGCGTCGGATTATTATTCAGACAATAGCGCGCATCGGCCAGCGGAGTGAGTTTATCCCCTTCCCGCAGGCGGAGGCGACAGGCTTCAATCTCTGCGATCATCTCCAGCGCACCGCTCTGAAGCACGACGCGGCAGAGGCTGGCCGAAGCGTTGTCCTGTACTTTTTTTACCCACCACTCCATCTGTTTTTTATCCTCTCATAGCGACATGTGCGTCGATAATTCATGTTTCTTAAAAATCTGACAATAAGATTATCCCCTTGGTTTATGCAGTGTTTAAAAATACGCAACCGATTGTTGATCTGTGCGCTAGGTTTTTTTATGCCGGGGGGCAATGATCTGCCGGGTTTAATTTGCAGGAAGCGATGACTATGCTGAAAAGCAGTCCGTGAGAATAGCCTGTCAGGAAGAGGGCTGATAAGTCCGGCTACGCAATAAATATAAGAGAGAGCGTCATGAAGCATCTATTTCGACACTGGCGAACGTCGGGCGCCGTTATCGGCTCACTGCTGAAAAAAGGGAGCATTGCGGTACTGGCGCTGCTGGTGGTCTTTCTCGCCGGGCGGATCTATGAGTCCCAGCGCGGCCCGGCCCTGCATCGCTGGCATACCTGGAGTGGCAACGAGATGTCGGCCGAAGAGATCGACCAGGCGACCTTTGCCCAGTATCTGGCGCGGGAGAAGACGATTTTCGCCGATCTCCAGCGTGAGGTGACAGAGGCTTTGCCGGAGGAAGATAAAACCCCGGTCAACCGCTTTTATCGTCACAGCCGGGTCTGGCCGGGGCAGTTTAAGCAGGACTGGAACCGTTCTTTTGTGCTGATGCCGCTGGGCAAGCCGCGCGGCGGCGTGGTGCTCCTCCATGGCCTGACCGATTCGCCCTACAGCGTGCGCTATCTGGCGCAACTCTGGCAGCAGCGGGGTTATGTGGCGGTGGCGCCGCGTTTGCCGGGACACGGCACCGCGCCGGGGGCGTTAACGGCGGTTGACTGGGAGACCTGGCTGGCGGCGACGCGTCTGGCGGTACGCGAAGCGACCCGCCTTGCCGGGGCGGACGTGCCGCTGCATCTGGTCGGCTACTCTAACGGCGGCGCGCTGGCGCTCAAGTATGCCCTCGATAGCCTGGAGGATAGCCACCTGCGTCAGCCGCAGCAGATTATTCTGCTGTCGCCGATGATCGGCGTGACCGCGTTTGCCCGTTTCGCCGGCCTCGCCGGGCTACCGTCCGTCTTCCCGGCGTTCGCCCGCGCGGCCTGGCTGAACGTGGCGCCTGAGTTTAATCCGTTCAAGTACAACTCCTTTCCGGTCAAGGCGGCGAGACAATCGTGGTTATTGAGCCAGGCGCTGCAGCAGCAGATTATCCGCGCGGCCCGGCAGGGCGAGCTGAAAGCGCTGCCGCCGATCCTCACCTTTCAGTCGGTGATGGATTCCACGGTCAGCACCCGCGCGGTGGTGGAGTCCCTGTATCGTTATCTACCGGATAACGGCAGCGAGCTGGTGGTGTTCGATATTAACCAGGCGGCGGATCTCCGGGTCCTGTTTCGCCCTGCGCTCTATGCGGCGGTGAATACGCTGCTGCCCCCGGCGCCGCGGGCCTATACCACCACGGTGGTGACCAACGCGACGGCGCACACGCTGCAGACCGTCGCCCGGACCACGCTGGCCCAAGATCGGGAAGAGCATCGTTATCCTTTACACCTGGCCTGGCCGGCGGATATGTACTCTTTGTCGCATGTGGCGGTGCCGTTTCCCCTGAGCGATTCGCTGTATGGTCGCGAGCCGGACGAGAAGAACCGCTACGGCATTAGCCTGGGCACCATTTCACTGCGCGGAGAGACCGGGACGCTGAGCGTGGGGCTGGAGACGTTAATGCGCGTCACCTCCAATCCATTCTTTCCATGGATGATGACGCGCGTCGATGAGCGCATCGCCTGCGGCGAACAGGCGGCGGTGGCGGCCTGCCTGAAAGCGCAGGCCAGAGCAGAGGCGTTAAAACAGGATCAGGTGCAGAACGGTACGCAGCAGGATACCGACGATCGCCGCGGGAGCCACGAAGCGGAACAGGCGGACAAACCGTGAGCTGATGCCAAGAAAAATGCCGATACCGGGAAGATCAAAGGTCTGGATCAGTAGACCTGCCGAGGCGTTGACCTGGTCCACGGTGACTTTGCCCTGCTGGATCAGCTCGGAAATGACGCCAAAGTAGGCGGTGCCCCCGGCAACGCACTTCACCAGCGCCGGCAGCACAAAGTTCTGGGGGATGTGCAGCCAGCTGAGAAGCGGCTTCAGCAGCTGCTGCAGCAGGTCGATAGCCCCGGCGCCCTGCAGCAGCCCGACGATGGTTAACGACAGGATCAGCATTGGCACCGCGCCGAGCGCCAGGCGGATGGCGTCGGAGCCGGCGCTGTTAATCACGGCCAGAATTCCCTGGCTGTTCTGCTCGGCGTTCGGCAGCGCTTCCGCGCGGGGATTCTCGGCGACCGATAAGCGCCGTCCGGTGACGTGCCAGGCGACGGCGGCCGCGCACAGGCCGCCGACCACCGAGATAACGATCGAGGCCAGCCAGTGCAGACCAAAAGGGGTAAGAGGATAGAAGACGTTGCCTTGCCCCATGGCGAACACCATGGCCAGCGTGGCGGCCATTTGTCGGTCCGAGACGCCGCGTTTATCCATAATCGACAGCGTGGCGAGCGGGGCGGCAAAGCTGACAAAGTTAATCTGGATCAGGGCGAAGGCGCTCATCCCGGTTAAGCCGAAGGGCTTCAGCAGCGGGGCCACCCAGCGAACAATCACATCGAGGATACCGCGGACCTCAAGGTATTTCATGATGATCAGCATGATCACCATGATCGGCAACAGCGTATACAGCGCGACGTCAACGGACGACTTGCCCGCCGCCATAATGATGCTTATGACATCCATTTACTTTTTTACCACTCGCAGAGCTATTCGTTCGCGTCATCATAATCCCGTGGGGAAGGAAATGATATGCCTTGATCCCTCTCGGGATCCGGCGCCGCACGGGCGCCGGGAGAAGAGGATTACTGACCGATATTGACCAGCGTCCGACCATGAATATTATTGCTGAGGAAATCTGCGGCATACGCTGGCGCCTGCTCCAGCGTGATTTCAGTGGCCGCCTGCTGGTAGTAGCTCTCCGGCAGAAGCTGGGCCAGACGCTGCCAGACGGCGTCGCGTTCAGCGGTCGGCACCATCACCGAATCCACCCCCTGCAGACGCACATTGCGCAGAATAAACGGCATCACGGTGGTCGGCAGATCGAAGCCCCCGGCCAGACCGCAGGCGGCGACGCAGCCGCGATATTGCGTTTGCGCCAGCACTTTGGCCAACACCGGGCCGCCAACGGTATCCACCGCGCCCGCCCACAGCTGTTTCTCCAGCGGACGGGTCTCCGCGAAGTCGCTGCGCGGCAGGATCGTATCGGCGCCCAGCTGGCGAAGGTAATCGTGTGTCGATTCCCGGCCCGATACGGCCGTCACCCGGTAGCCAAGGGCTTTCAGCAACACCACGGCGGTGCTGCCGACCCCGCCGCTGGCGCCGGTGACCAGGATATCCCCGCTATCAGGGGTGACACCCGCACTAACGAGAGCATCAACGCATAGCATCGCGGTAAAGCCGGCGGTGCCGATGATCATTGCCTGGCGCGCGCTGAGCGTCTCCGGCAGAGCAACCAGCCAGTCGCCTTTAACGCAGGCGTCGGTGGCCAGGCCACCCCAGTGGTTTTCACCGACGCCCCAGCCGGTAAGGATCACGGCCTGGCCGGGAACAAAGCGCGGATCGCGGCTTTCTTTCACCTGACCGGCAAAATCAATGCCCGGCACCATCGGAAACTGACGGATAATTTTGCCTTTGCCGGTGATCGCCAGGGCGTCTTTATAATTGAGACTCGACCAGTCGATGGCGACCCGGACGTCGCCTTCGGCAAGAGCGGGCAGGTCGATATCTTTGACGGTGGCGACGGTGCGGTTGTCGATCTGGTCCAGAACTAATGCTTTCATGACAGAGTATTCCTCGTCGGAAGGGGGTTATCGGCGCTAGCGCCGTCCTGTGCAGGTGTTTTTGTTGTCATACTGTGCGCAAAAAAATCCCAGTACTGGTTAAGCGGTGCGGCAGACTGGACCAGCCTGGCGCGCATCACCGCGCCTTCCCAGCCGATCCAGAACACCTGGGCCAGCGCCTGCGGTGAGGCGTCGCTGGCGATGGCCCCGGCTGCCTGCGCTTCGCGCAGGCAGCGCGCCACGCGCGACTCCCATGCCGCCAGGATAGCCATCAACCGTTGGGGAAACGTCTCGGGTAACAACGGGGCTTCCTGCAGCAGGTTGCCCACCAGGCAGCCGCGGCGAAACTGGAATTTCTCCATTCCCTGACCGGCATGACGCACAAAGGCCGCCATCCGTTCCAGCGGCGGCACGGCGTCGTCCAGCAGGAATTTATCTAATTTATGCGCAAAGAAGTCGCCATAGGCGGCAAGCACGGCGAGGCCAAAGGCCTCTTTGCTTTTAAAGCAGTGATAAAACGACCCCTTTGGCACGGCGATATTCTTGATCACCGCATCAATACCCGCCGCGAGATAGCCCGTTTCGGTCAGCACTTCAAGGCCTGAGCGAATCAGCGCCTGACGCGTATCGTCAAACTGGCGATCGACCTTGGGTGGACGGCCGCGGCGGGGCTTCAGGACGGTGGAGGTATCGGGATTCATGATTTAGACCGTGTGGTTTAATTGTAGGTCAGGGTACGCCCAATTCAGGGGTAGGGCAAGCATTGCGCGTAGCGTAAGGCTGGCTGACCAATCATTCTGAACTGGGGGCGTTAAGAATTATTTATCGCAAATACGTGGTTCGCACTGCCGGCGGGGGCACGAAATATAACTCTGCCGGGTATATTAGACTGGTCATTAATATCCATATTCACAATGCATAATACGAATTAATAATATTGGGAATATATAAACAGCGGGGGGCTGGAGCGGTTGAGTGGTTTTGTCCATGTGAAGAGGCTAATTTGCGAAGTCCCCGGTCGACAGTCCCGTGAGGACTTCTCCCCGGAATGCCGGCCGGCGATGATTTGCAGACGATAGCGGATTGACAAACGCGGCTTGATAAAAGACATTGTCACCCCTGATCCGGCACCGGTTGCCACCTCAGTTTAAATATTATCGCCGGCAGACAATGACGTCTGTCTTAAATTATCGGTGACTGGGTAAATAATCTGTTACCGAAACAACACCTGCGAAAAAGGATTAACAGTCTGATGTACAGAATGAATATTGCCGTCAGAGGAGGGGATGAATGTCGCTAATTGCTATCGTGCTGGTCTTTATTATGGCCATCGTGGTGACCGTGTTCCTGTCCCATCTTCTGCCCGTTAAAGTGCCGCTACCGCTGATCCAAATCGCCGCGGGCGCCGCGCTGGCCGCCAGTGGCTTTCAGGTCGATTTTGACCCGCATATTTTTTTACTGCTGTTTATCCCGCCGCTGCTGTTCCTCGATGGCTGGCGCATCCCCAAAGACGCTTTTTTCCGCGATATGAAGCCGATTTTATCGCTGGCGATAGGCCTGGTGATGGTGACTATTCTCGGTATTGGCCTGTTTATTCACTGGCTGATCCCGGCTATCACCGTGGCGGCAGGGTTCGCCCTCGCGGCTATTCTGTCGCCTACCGATCCGGTGGCGGTATCGGCAATGACCGCCAGCTCGCCGCTTCCCTCAAGGATGGCGCATATTCTCGAAGGGGAGTCGTTGTTAAACGATGCTTCAGGCCTCGTCGCCTTTAACTTCGCCATCGCCGCGGTGCTGACCGGCAGCTTCTCCCCGGGAGACGCGGTGGTGAAATTTTTCCTGATGGCCTTCGGGGGCATCCTCAGTGGCCTCGTGGTGGTGTGGGTCACCGGCAAATGTAATAACTTTCTGGTTCGGCGCACCCGCGAGGAGCCAGCCATCCAGATCCTGATCAGCCTGCTTATCCCTTTCGCCGCCTACCTGCTGGCCGAGGCGTTCCATGTCTCGGGCATTCTTGCCGCCGTCGCCGCCGGCATTGCGATGCATTATGAGCAGCTGTCGGGGCCCCGGCTTCCGGCGACGCGCATGAAAAGCAGCGCGGTATGGTCCATGCTGCAGACCACCCTCAACGGGATGATCTTTCTGATGCTGGGCGAGCAGCTGCCGCGCATGCTCAGGACGCTGCCGGCGGTAGCCAGCCAGGCCGGCGTCTCTTCGCCCTGGTATCTGCTGCTGTACGCCGTGGCCATCACCCTGGCGCTTGGTCTGATGCGCTTCGCCTGGGTATGGCTGTCGATGAAGCTGACAATTTTTCGCCGCAAACGTCGGGGCAAGGCCATCACCGTCCGTCCACGCTTCAGTATCCTCGCCGTCATGGCGCTGGCGGGAGTGAAGGGCTCTGTGACCCTCGCCGGTATTCTGACGCTGCCGGTGGTGCTGGCAGATGGTTCGCCGTTCCCGGGCCGTGAACTACTGATCTTTCTTTCGATGGCGGTGATCCTGATGTCGCTGGTGGTGGCGGCTATCGGTTTGCCGTTTATGACTCGTTATCTTGCCGATGATCTACCGCATGACACCGGTAAGGACGACATTGGCGCCGTGATGACCGAGGTGGCCATTAACCGTCTTAACGCGCTACTGGACGAGCCGGTGGAGGATCCCAGTGAGCAGGCCCTGCGGGCCGATGCCGGCAATATGCTGCTCGAGACCTATCAGCGGCGGCTTCACTATAACGACAATGACGAGGGGCAGGATGTCGGGCTGGAGCTGGCTAAGCGCGCCAGGCTGGAGAAATATATGCAACGAGAGGTCATTATCGCCCAGCGTCAGGAGCTGTTCCGGCTGCGCCGCGCCCATAACATCAGCGATATCACTTTTTATGAGGTGCTGCGGGAGATAGATCTGAAGGAAGAGAGTTTACACTAAAGCCGCAATCGCCGGAGGGTGGCCATTCGCCTTCCGGCAGAAGTACCGGCGCTGAAAAGCAAAAAGCCTGCTCGAAAGCAGGCTTTTTAAATTTGGCTCCTCTGACTGGACTCGAACCAGTGACATACGGATTAACAGTCCGCCGTTCTACCGACTGAACTACAGAGGAATCGTGTGAACGGGGCGCATATTAACGATGCCATCCGGCCTTGTCAAAGCCTGATTCAAAGAATTGCGTTCGACTGCTGACAATTTCAGCAATCGCCATCCATGCGCTGTTTTTTTCACCATGTTGCACCGTTGTAGTGCGAATGTACCCCTAATGGGGCATACCACAATCTGCTTACCGGGCAAATAAAAACCGAATTGCTATCACTATCCCTTATAACACTGCCTGCGGCGGGCGACAGCCGAGGAAATGCAAAGCTGGCAAGCAAATTGCAAAAGCCAGTGCATCATACTCCCAGCGTTGACGCTGGCGTTCCTTACAGGAGGCAAAATGAACTTAAGACGACTGAAATATTTTGTGAAAATCGTCGATATCGGCAGTCTGACCCAGGCCGCTGAAGTCTTGCATATCGCCCAACCGGCCCTCAGCCAACAGGTCGCGACCCTGGAAGGTGAAATGGACCAGCAGTTGCTGATACGCACCAAGCGAGGGGTCACGCCAACGGAAGCCGGTAAAATTCTCTACACCCATGCGCGCACTATCCTGCGCCAGTGCGAGCAGGCGCAGCTGGCGGTCAATAACGTCGGCCAGACGCTGCGTGGTCAGGTGTCGATCGGCCTGGCGCCGGGCACCGCGGCTTCCGCCATTACCATGCCGTTGCTGCAAACGGTGCGCAATGAGTTGCCCGAGGTGATGGTCTATCTGCAGGAGAGCAGCGGCACAGCGCTGAATGACAAGCTGCTGGCGGGCCAGCTGGATATGGCGGTGCTCTATGAGCGTTCGCCGGTGGCAGGCATCGTCAGCCAGCCGCTGCTGAAAGAAGACCTTTACCTGGTCGGCACCCGCGACTGCCCGGGGCAGAGCGTGGATCTCACGGCGGTGGCGGAGATGAACCTGTTCCTGCCGCGCGATTACAGCGCAGTGCGGGCGCGGGTCACCGAGGCATTCACCCTGCGTCGTCTGTCGGCGAAAATTATCGGCGAGATCGAATCCATCACCACCCTGACCGCGGCCATCGCCAGCGGCATGGGGGCGACGGTGTTACCGGAATCCGCTGCCCGTTCCCTGTGCGGGGCGGCGAACGGCTGGATGGCGCGGATCAGCACGCCTTCAATGAGCCTGTCGCTGTCGCTGAACATGTCGGCTCGCGGCAGTCTGTCGCCGCAGGCGCAGGCGGTGAAAGAGATCCTGCTGTCTCTGGTGAGCCGCCCATCGCTGGAAAACCGTGAGCTGCAGCTGGTCAGTTAGGGTATATTCTCTTAAGAAATAAGTTGCTGGTTTTTATTATTTGTTACCTGGGACAACAGACTTTAACAATAGCAGATACGTTAAGTCCATTGGCCCGGAGGAAAGGGTGAACTTCCAGCAGCTGAAAATTATCCGTGAGGCGGCCCGTCAGGATTACAACCTGACGGAAGTCGCGAATATGCTCTATACCTCGCAGTCAGGCGTCAGTCGCCATATCCGGGAACTGGAAGAGGAGCTGGGGATTGAGATCTTTATCCGCCGCGGCAAACGCCTGTTAGGCATGACCGAGCCGGGTAAAGCGCTGTTATCGATTGCCGAGCGGATCCTCAATGAAGCCAGTAACGTTCGGCGGCTGGCGGATCTCTTCACTAACGATGCGTCAGGCGTCTTAACTATCGCCACCACCCATACTCAGGCGCGCTACAGCCTGCCGCCGGTCATTAAAGCTTTCCGCGAGCTGTTCTCAGATGTTCGCGTCGAGCTGGTGCAGGGTACCCCGCAGGAAATCGAAGCGCTGCTGCATAACGGCGGAGCGGATATCGGCATCGCCAGCGAGCGCCTGAGCAACGATCCGACGCTGGCGGCTTTCCCCTGGTTCCGCTGGCATCACAGCCTGCTGGTGCCGAAGGATCATCCTTTGACGCAGGTTTCTCCCCTGACGCTGGAGGCGATCGCCCGCTGGCCGTTAATCACCTACCGCCAGGGGATCACTGGCCGTTCGCGCATTGATGAGGCGTTCAACCGCAAGGGGTTGATGCCGGATATCGTGCTGAGCGCGCAGGATTCCGATGTGATCAAGACCTACGTGGAGCTGGGGCTGGGCGTCGGGCTGGTCGCCGAGCAGTCCGGTGATGCCCGGGAAGCGGACACCTTTACGCGTCTTGATACCCGCCATCTGTTCGATGCCAATACCGTGTGGTTGGGACTGAAGCGGGGCCAGCTGCAGCGGAATTACGTTTGGCGCTTTATCGAATTGTGCAATGCCGGACTGTCGCTGGATGAGATTAAGCGTCAGGCGATGGAGCCGGAAGAGGCCGCAATCGACTATCAGATTTAAGGAAATGCTGGCCAGCGGGTCGGGGAGTGGAAATAACGCTATAATTCACACACGTGAGTCGCGACTGAGGAAGGGAAAATGACGATGCGGCGTGTGAAATTACTCTGTACGGCGCTGATGCTGCTTGCCAGCCACGGCGCGCTGGCCGTCAGCTATCCGCTGCCGCCGGAGGGGAGCCGTTTGGTGGGCAGCGCATTTACCATTGCCGTTCCGGACAATAACACCCAGCCGCTGGAAAGTTTTGCCGCCCAGTACGGCCAGGGGTTAAGCAATATGCTGGAAGCCAACCCCGGGGTCGATGTCTATTTACCGCACTCCGGTTCGACGCTGACTATTCCGCAACAGCTGATCCTGCCTGACACCGTGCGGGAGGGGATCGTCATCAACGTCGCCGAGATGCGTCTCTATTATTACCCGCCGCTGGGCAATAGCGTGGAAGTCCTGCCAATCGGCATTGGTCAGGCCGGACGCGAAACGCCGCGTAACTGGGTGACGGCAGTAGAGCGTAAGCAGGAAGGCCCCACCTGGGTGCCAACCGCCAATACCCGCCGCGAGTATGCGAAAGAGGGCAAAACGCTGCCGGCGATGGTGCCCCCCGGGCCCGATAATCCGATGGGGCTGTATGCGATCTACATCGGCAGGCTCTACGCCATCCACGGTACCAATGCCAACTTTGGTATCGGGCTGCGCGTCAGCCAGGGATGCATCCGCCTGCGCAATGACGATATTAAATTCCTGTTTGATAACGTGCCGGTTGGGACGCGGGTTCAGCTGATCGATCAGCCGGTGAAGTACAGCGTGGAGCCGGACGGCAGTCACTGGCTGGAGGTGCACGAGCCGCTGTCGCGCAACCGCGCGGAGTTTGAATCCGACAGAAAAGTCCCCTTGCCGATGACCTCGGCGCTGCGCGACTTTACCCAGGGGCCGGGAGTGAGCCCTGCCCAGGTCGAGCAGACCCTGCAGCGCCGCTCCGGCATGCCGGTGAATATCAGCGCCACAGCGGCGCAGGGAAGTTTGTAGCGGGTCGTTTAGTCTGATTAACGGCTATTGTAAGAAGGCTCTTTTGCTGACGATGCATTCAACGTTGTTGGGAATAAGGATCGGGAAACCGATCCTTAACTTATCAGCAGTGGCGGTGATGGCGTTTTAATGAGGGCGCCAGGAGATGCTCAGGAGGGGATGATAAAGTCTGCAAATATGCCTATGGACTTAATCTTGTTACTGAGGATTTTTTTTTGGGCTGCCATTGTCCATGAAAGCGAAGATCCCCTTTATGATAGCCATTATCCAGAATATAAGACGGATGAGTTCTGCTGAATCCCTATTGTCAAAACAGGCCTGACCACAGCCACTACCGCTGACCCCCATCGTCGTTGATCAGCGAATCAGGGGATGTCGTTACTTATTGTTGGTAATGGGGACATGCTGCAGCATCACTTCAACGATCCAGTCAATAAAAACGCGCAGCTTGGCGTTGACATGGCGGTTCGGTGGAAACGCCAGGTACAGAGGCATTGGGCTAATCCGCCATTGTGTAAATAATGGAATCAAAGCGCCAACGGCCTGATGCGCTGCCGCCATATAGTTGGGCAGCGCAATCACGCCTAAGCCAACTAACCCAGCTTCGAGGTAAGCATTGCCATCATCCACGGCAAGTACGTAGTTGCCCGTGATTTCAATACGTTCATTCTCACTGCACAGTACCAAAGGATCAATCTTACTGGTGCGCGAGGACAAGAATCCCACTATGCAATGGTCAGTATTTTGCAGCTCGCGCGGGTGTGCGGGAGCGCCAAGGCGTTCCACATAGCTGGGGGCGACGTAGACGCCGATTTGCAAATCGCCGACATGGCGTGCGATTAGGGACTGGTCGGTGATTTGACCACCGCGCAGAACGCAATCCACGTTGTCGCCGATCAGATCCACTTCCCGGTCGCTCACACCCATGTCGATCTGGATATCAGGGTAGCGGGCGTGGAAAGCCGGTAGCGCCGGCACCAGAATAAGACGGGCCAGCGGACTCGGTACATCCACCCGTAGCCGTCCCCTGGGCGTCATCGCCGCACTGGACAGGCTGTTTTCAGCATCCTCCATGTCTGCTACGCAGCGGCAGACCCAGCGGTTACCGCCGGATCGAAAGTCTGTAGCCATAAGGTTGGGAGCAGCATCGCTGCTTTTCACCTGCGGGGATCACATACGGAACCTTGGACGGTACCTACGGTACGATGCTGCTTATACCCGCTGGCGGAGAGATGTCAGAAGCGGCGGTGTTGCCGATCTTTTTTGGAACCGCGCATTATTGCCTTACACCCAGGTATGGTCCGGCACGGTTAAACCGCCTTTATTTAAGCCTTTGCGGGAGCGTGGGGCTCACGGCCGTTCAGCTTGCCTCATAGCAAGAAAATAGCACCTACACCAGGATAAGATTGCATGCTTGGGGAGCGGAGAGGATCACGGAAAGCAAAAATCCCGCTCAGGTTTCCCTGAGCGGGATTTTTAAATTTGGCTCCTCTGACTGGACTCGAACCAGTGACATACGGATTAACAGTCCGCCGTTCTACCGACTGAACTACAGAGGAATCGTGTGAACGAGGCGCATACTACTGGCCTCGCATTTTTGTGTCAACACTAAAATTAACCTGCTGATTCAAATGGCTAAATTTAGCTCAACACGTTGTTTTAGTGAACAATGCGCCGATCGCCTTCGTCCTGCAGGCCATTCTCACGTCTACGCGCCAGCGGATCCTGGCGGTAAAAGTGGCAAAAACGCTGCCACAGGGCCGGGAAGCGAGGCGCGAACAATTCAGGCGCACTGAAAAAATATTCCGAGAGGACAGCAAAGCATTCTGCGGGATCGGTGGCGGCATAGGCGTCAATACTGGCGGCGCTTTCGCCTACCAGATCGATCTCATCCTGAATGTTGTTCATCGCGGCGTGGAGATCATGCTCCCAGCCGGCAACTTCACGCAACGGGATAAGCGGCACGCCGCTGGCCCGGTCGCCGTTCCGCGTATCAAGCTTATGCGCCACTTCATGCACCACAAGGTTAAAGCCTGACGCATCAAAAGAGTCTTGAATATCCAGCCAGTTCAGCACTACAGGACCCTGTTGCCAGCTTTGTCCCGACTGTACCACCCGCTGGTTGTGGACCAGACCAATATCATCCTCCCATTCATCATCAACGATGAAAGGGGCAGGGTAGATCAGCACTTCATGGAAGCCATCCAGCCACTCAATGCCCAGCTCAAGCACCGGCAGACAAAAGAGCATAGCAATGCGCGCCTGATGCAGCGGGGTCAGCTCCAGCCCCTGCAATGCCACCAGCCGCTTTTGCTGTAAAAAACGGGCAGCCATCTGCGTGAGCTTGTGCTGCTCAGCGGACGAAAGATGGGCTAAAACCGGAATGGCAAGCGCTTGCTCCCAGGGCATCTCTGCGTTGCCGGACTCATCATCTGCTTTCCAGGGCCATTTAAACATCATATTGCTCGCAAAGTCGTCACTTGAACACAATTACCGAAACGGGAGCTATTAAAATGCCAAAGATCCTGGCATTATAGCAACCATCACAGCGGAGAGATGCCGGAGCGGCTGAACGGACCGGTCTCGAAAACCGGAGTAGGGGTAACTCTACCGGGGGTTCAAATCCCCCTCTCTCCGCCACTTTTCTTGCTCTAACCTACCCTTCAATAACACCGTTAGCTTCAGGTATAACGCCTGCGCTGGGGTATCACCATCATCATCGTCCTGGTTTCAGCGTAGAGTCGCGGTAGCGCGCTTTATCCTTTTGGCACCTTATCGCCGCTTTTAGCCCGAACGAGCTTAAACGCATCATAAAGAGGGAAGGTACGCCTGGAAAGCGGCAATGTCGAAAAGAGTGATCTCAACGGAGCGGGAACATAAAAAAGCCCGCTGAACGCGGGCTTTGACGGGGATCAGAACTGATAGACCAGGCCGAGGGCGACGATATCATCGGTCGCGATACCGCTGTTTTTGTAGAAGCGGTCGTCTTCATCCAGCAGGTTGATTTTATAATCCACATAGGTGGACATATTTTTGTTGAAGTAGTAGGTCATGCCCACGTCGACATACTTGACCAGATCCTTGTCGCCGTAGCGAGAATAGGCGTAGAGATCTTTACCCTTCGACTGCAGATAGGCCACGGACGGACGCAGCGGTAAATTAAAGTCGTCGAACTGATACTGCGCGACCACTTCGAAGTTCTGCGTTTTGTTGGCAATTCCGCCAAAACTATCGTTGCCATAGAAGGTCATGTTGCGGGTCTCAGCATACATGGCGGCCAGATAGATGTTATTGGCGTCATATTTCGCGCCGACGGTCCAGGCATCGGCTTTATCGCCGTTGGCATAACGCTGGCTGCTACGCGCGGCCGCCAGCTGGTTATGGGTACGGTCAGAAGACGAATACGCTGCCCCGAAGCTGATGCCCATATCGAGATCGTAGTAGCTGGAGATACCAAAACCGTCGCCATTTTCCCGCGCCAGCTTACGTTTCCCACCGTTATTAGTGCCTTCGCCAGAACCGGCGTTTTCATTATTACCCTGATACTGCAGGGCGAAATGCAGGCCGTCGACGAGGCCGAAGAAATCGCTGTTACGGTAGGTGGCCACGCCGTTAGTACGGCCGGTCATGTAAACGTCGGTCTGGGTGTAGGTATCGCCGCCGAATTCCGGCAGCATATCGGTCCAGGATTCAATGTCGTAGACCACGCCGTAGTTACGGCCATAGTCCAGCGACCCGCAGTCGGCAAACTTCAGGCCGGCAAAGCCGAGACGGGTCCAGGAATTCGCACCTTCTTTTTCGCTAGTGTTCGCCTGAATGTTGTATTCCCACTGACCGTAGCCGGTTAACTCGGAAGTAATCTGCGTTTCGCCTTTCAGACCAAAGCGAACATAGGTCTGGTCGCCGTCCTCTGAAGCGTCGTCAGAGAAGTAATGCAGGCCGTCAACTTTCCCGTAGAGGTCCAGTTTATTACCGTTTTTGTTATAGATTTCGGCGGCATTAGCGGCGCTAGCCATTAATAATGCCGGAACCATAAGTGCCAGTACTTTTCTTTTCATTATATATTCCCTTTTAATAATAATTTCTATGAATTATGACAATCCCTCCAGAATGACGATCCGATACTAACGACTAAGTTCATCTTTATTTAAAATAAAATATGTAAATAAATAATGTTAAACATTTCAAAATATTTCTAAGTGGTTCTTTATATTAAATTTTGATGTTTGTGCAAAATTCATTATTTTCTTATATAGCAATGCTTTATTGTATATTTGGTAGGTTGTTGTTAATTTTATGAAATAAATTGCACAAATAATAATCAAGTACATTATTCATTATGGGAATTTATTTTGTGTGAATGTAAATATCCAGGGGATTATCAACCCAGCTTGCGATAATTAAGTAATGAATAGCTTTAAGCGTACGGGAGATAATAAGGACATCTCTTCAGCCTGTGCGCATTGGCAGCATAAGTCGCGAGAAGGCGCAGAAGACGAAGATGAAACTGCTGCCTGTGACGCAGGTTAGCGGTATAATGTGATGCGTGTCACGTTTTGAGTGACAATAGTCTGTTGTGTCACGGAGAGGAATGAGATGGAAGAGCAGGCAAAACGCAGCCCGGGAGGGAAACTTGCGCTCTGGGCGTTGTATGCTTTTTGCGGATATTGTGTCTGGGTCATTGTGCGTTACTGGTGGGTAGTGGGAAAAATTCACAGCGTTCCCGGCGCCAGCGTGGAGGGTGATTTTGGAACAACGGCCGGGAAATGGCTTGGCGCCCTGTTGGGTATGCTGGTCCTCGGCGGCATTGGCTCTATTCTCGGCGCGGTCGTCTGGTATACGCGTCCATCCCGCGGCGAGCAGGATCATCAGCGCTAAAATTGCTATGCTCGAGGCTGACCCTCAGATAAAGGAAAGCCTATGGACCTGGTTGACTGGCAGCAACGATTTGAGCGCTGGATACTGACGCACCATGCGCAGGATGACGCCGCACACGATCTGTCCCATTTTCGTCGCGTCTGGGCGACCGCCACTCAGCTGGCCGCGGGGGAGGAAGTCGACCGGCTGGTACTCCTCACGGCCTGCTATTTTCATGACATCGTCAGCTTGCCAAAAAATCATCCGGAGCGAAGTCGATCCTCGATGATGGCCGCCGAGAAAACCCTCGCCATTCTGCAGTCGGCCTTTGCTGATTTTCCTGCGGATCGTTACCCGGCGGTCAGCCATGCCATCGAGGCGCACAGCTTCAGCGCGGCGATCCCACCGCGCACGCTGGAGGCGAAAATAGTTCAGGATGCCGATCGACTCGAGTCGCTGGGAGCCATTGGTCTGGCGAGGGTCTTCGCTGTCGCCGGCGCCCTGAATACCATCTTGTTTGATGCCGAAGATCCTTTTGCTGATCGGCGGGCGCTGGATGACCGCAAATATGCCCTCGACCATTTCCAGTGCAAACTTCTGCGCCTGCCGGAAACCATGCAAACTGACAAGGGGAAAGCGATGGCGCAGCATAATGCCCGTTTTCTCGTCGAATTTATGGCTAAGCTCAGCGCGGAGCTGCAGGGGGAGCCGCTGGCGCTGGATGAAGCGGTTTTGCGCCGCTTTGCACCGCAGGCGTCAACCGACCGGTGATTTATGGTACTCTCTGCCAAAATCGTCCGCGTTGGTTGAGGATATGCCGCAAAAGTTAAGCAAGGAACACAGGTCGTTGTCGTTGGCTGAACAGGCCGGGGAAGACGCTGAGGCGCTGCTGCGTCAGCTGATGACGATCTACGATGTAAAAACGCTGGTTGCCGAACTGGTGAGCGTCGGCGAACAGCACTGGAGCGCGGCGATCCTCAAGCGCGTGGCGGCGCTTGGCCGCGCGGCGGAGCGTTTGCGCCCGCAGGAAGTTGCTCATCTGGCGACGCTCCTGCCTTCGCCGCCGGCCCATCATCCGCACTATGGGTTCCGTTTTATCGATCTGTTTGCCGGTATTGGTGGGATCCGCAGTGGTTTTGAAGCCATCGGCGGACAGTGCGTTTTCACCAGCGAGTGGAACAAGCACGCGGTACGCACCTATAAGGCCAACTGGTACTGTGATCCGCAGCAGCACCGTTTTAATGAAGATATCCGCGATATTACCCTCAGCCAACGCTCTGACGTTAGCGACGAGGAGGCGGCGCGGCATATTCGTGAATCTATCCCTCAGCATGATGTGCTGCTGGCTGGCTTCCCCTGCCAGCCTTTCTCGCTTGCCGGCGTCTCTAAGAAAAATGCGATGGGCCGTGCGCATGGCTTTGCCTGCGAAACCCAGGGAACGCTGTTTTTTGACGTGGTGAGAATTATCGCGGCTCGTCAGCCAGCGATTTTTGTGCTGGAGAATGTCAAAAACCTCAAAAGCCACGATCAGGGGCGCACCTTCCGTATCATCATGCAGACGCTGGATGAGCTGGGATATGAAGTAGCTGACGCGGGGCATACCGGGCCGGATGACCCGAAGGTGATTGACGGGCGCCATTTCTTGCCTCAACACCGGGAGCGCATCGTGCTGGTGGGTTTCCGTCGCGATCTGCAGCTGCATGCTGGATTTACGCTGCGCGACATCGCGGCGCAGTACCCGGCGGTGCGGCCAACATTTGGCGAGCTACTGGAGCCGACGGTCGATGCGAAATTTATTCTTACGCCGGTGCTGTGGAAATATCTTTATCGTTATGCCCGCAAGCATCAGGCGCGGGGCAATGGCTTTGGTTATGGCCTGGTTGACCCCGCCAATCCCCACAGCGTGGCCCGGACGCTTTCTGCCCGCTACTATAAAGATGGTGCCGAAATTCTCGTCGATCGCGGCTGGGACCGGCCGCTCGGTGAGAAGCATTTTGACGATCCGCTGAATCAACAGCGGCGCCCTCGCCGGTTAACGCCGCGCGAATGCGCCCGGCTGATGGGCTTTGAATCCCCGCAGGGGGCGCGTTTTCGCATCCCGGTATCGGATACGCAGGCCTATCGTCAGTTTGGCAACTCGGTGGTGGTTCCGGTCTTCGCCGCGGTGGCGAAACTCCTGGCGCCGCGCATCGCTCAGGCGGTGGCGCGCCGCGAAGCGGATGATAATGATGGCGGATGTTCACGATAAAGCGACGCGCAGTAAAAATATGCGGGCGATCGCCACGCGCGATACGGCGATTGAAAAGCGGATAGCGGCGCTGCTGACCGGGGCGGGATTCACCTTTGTCGCCCAGGATCGCGCGCTGCCGGGACGTCCCGATTTCACTTTACCCGACTACCGTTGCGTTATCTTTACTCACGGCTGTTTCTGGCATCACCATGACTGCTATCTGTTTAAGGTGCCGGCCACCCGCACGGCATTCTGGCTGGACAAAATCGCCGGTAACGTGGCGCGCGACGCCCGCGACCGGCAAAAGCTGGCCGAAGAGGGCTGGCGGGTATTAATCATCTGGGAATGCGCCCTGCGCGGGCGCCTTAGGCTGAGTGATGCGGCGCTCACCGAACGTCTGGAAGAGTGGATCTGCGGCGCCGGACACGACGCGCAGATCGATACGCAGGGGATCCGCGAACTGACGACTACTTCGACGCCTTACAAGGAGTAGCCTCGCTGCGGACGGGGAAGAGATATTTCCCCAGCGTCACCAGCACTACGGCGAAAATAATCACCGCCAGCGCCAGCCACTCAATGAGCGACAGGCTCTCGCCGCCGAACCCAGTACCGAGGAGCACCGCGACCACCGGATTAACATAGGCGTAGCTGGTGGCGACCGCCGGGGTGACATTGCGGATTAAAAACATGTAGGCGTTAATGGCGATCAGCGAGCCAAAGATGGCCAGATAGGCCAGGGCGGCGATCCCGGACCAGGAAGGGACGCGGGTTAAGGTTTCACCGCTCAGCCATGAGGCCGCCAGCAGGACGATCCCGGCGGCGAGCATCTCGATTGCCCCCGCCATCATGCCGGTCGGCAGTACGATTCGCGAACCGTAAACCGAGCCGAAGGCCCAGCTTAGGGAACCAATCAGGATCAGCAGTGCGCCCCAGGGGTTGCCGTTCAGGTTGCCTCCGCTGTTGAGCATCACGATACCCGCAAGGCCAATGGCAATGCCCAGCCACTCCAGTTTACGGGTGGCGATGCCGAAAAAGCGGCTGAAGCATAAGGTGAACAGCGGTACGGTGGCGACCATCACCGCCGCGATGCCGGAGGGGACATGCTGATGTTCAGCCAGCGTCACGAAGCCGTTGCCAACCGCAAGCAGCAACACGCCGATCAGCGCAGCGTTAAGCAGCGGACGACGCGCCGGTAGCTTATGGCCGGTGGCCAGTAGCCACCCCAGCAACAGCACGCCGGCAGCGAGAAAACGAATGCCGGCCATCATTAGCGGCGGCCAGCTGGCGACCCCGACGGCGATAGCGAAATAGGTAGAGCCCCAGATGATATACAGCGCAAACAGCGCCCCGATGAGCGGTAAAAGCTGACGGGTAGACATACTTCCTCACGACGGTGCAGAGATAGAAAGGGGACATATAGTAAACGTGAAAACTATCGTGCTGGCGAGTGGTTAATTTGCGTCAGGTTGTTAAATTTATATTGACTAATTGTACCTTGGGCACCGGCCGTTTTTTAACGCATACTCGAGGGAGACATTGATGAAAAGAGAAGGAAAATCATTTTGGCAGGAAGTAGTCTTTTAACATTACTTGATGATATCGCCACGCTGCTGGACGATATTTCCGTGATGGGCAAGGTAGCGGCGAAAAAAACGGCGGGGGTGCTGGGCGACGATTTGTCTCTCAATGCCCAACAGGTTACCGGCGTGCGGGCGAATCGCGAGTTGCCCGTGGTCTGGGGAGTGGCGAAAGGGTCGTTCGTTAACAAAGTGATCCTCGTGCCACTGGCTTTGTTGATCAGCGCCTTCATCCCCTGGGCGATTACGCCATTGTTGATGCTGGGCGGCGCGTTTCTCTGTTTCGAAGGGGTGGAGAAGGTACTGCACAGTCTGGAAGCGCGGAAACACAAAGAGGATCCTGAACGGCGGCAGCAGCGTCTCGCCGCGCTGGCGGAGCGCGATCCGCTGGCCTTTGAGCGTGACAAAGTAAAAGGCGCGATTCGCACCGATTTTATTTTGTCCGCGGAAATTGTCGCCATTACCCTCGGCATCGTGGCGGAAGCTCCGCTGCTTAACCAGATCCTTATTCTCTCGGGGATTGCGATTCTGGTCACTATCGGGGTGTATGGCCTGGTGGGGGTGATCGTCAAGCTGGACGACATGGGTTACTGGCTGGCGGAAAAACGTAGTGCGCTGGCGCAGTGGCTGGGTAAAGGGCTCCTGGCCGTCGCTCCCCGCCTGATGAAGGTGTTGTCTATCGTCGGGACGCTGGCCATGTTCCTCGTCGGCGGGGGGATTGTCGTTCACGGTATTGCGCCGCTGCATCATGCCATCGAGCACTGGAGCGCGGGGTTGGGTGGGGTGATGGCCTCCACGCTGCCGGTCGTCGCCAACCTGGTGCTGGGTTTTATCATCGGCGCGGTGGTGCTGGCGGGCGTTAAGGCGGTGAGCAGCCTGCGTGGCGCTGGAAAGTAGCATGGCGAAACGCAGCGTAACGGCGCCGCGTGTTCTACTCTGAAAACGCCCCGGGTATCGACAGAGACCGGGGCGCTGACGCCGCGAGGTTTGCGCAACGTACTGCGAGAGAAAGATGGATAAGCCACTGCGGTTGAAGTTAAAAAAGTGCTACCACCTGGCTCGCCCGGGGCATGTGGTTAACGCTTGTTTTATCGCAGTGCTGTTTTTCTCCACGCTGCTGATCTGGCGTGAAATCAATGTCCTGGAAGAGGCCTACGTGGCCAACCAGCGTAACAATCTGGCTAACGTCGCTCATGAAATGGATGGGCTGTTGCAGTTCAACATCGACAGAATGATGTTTTTTCGCCATGGGATGCAGGCGGCGCTCGAACAGCCGCTTGATATCGATGTATTGCGTAAGGCCAGCCAACGCTATCTGAGCCAGCGCCATCAGCAGGCCTGGCGGGTGGCGCTACCGAACCGGCGTACGCTGCCGGTGTTTGACATCTCGGGCAGCGTCGCTGGCGACAACCCTATCCTGCTGGTGGACGATCCGCTGGCGGCTGATGAACTAATGGCGACGCTCGAGCTGGGTTATCTGCTAAATCTGACGCAGCACGATCGCGATTTCGCCGAGCGGATGCAGTATATCTCTCGTAGCGGCTTTTTTACCTCGACCCTGCCGCTGCGGGATGAGTCGCAGGTGATAACGCACTATTCCCAAGCCCTCGGCGCTCCGTGGTTTACCCGCCAGACCCAGCGAAATAATCCGGGGCGAGGTGTTATCTGGCAAACCTTTCCTGACGATGACCCGCAGCTGGAAGAGCAGGTGGTCACCGCTTCGATACCGTTGGATTTTGCCGGTTACTGGCGCGGCGTGCTGGCGATGGATTTCTCAGTCAGTGAAATCAAAGCGTTTTTGGTTAGCGCCATGCAGGGGGGACAAGAGGGAGAGTACCAACTTTATGATAGCCATTTGAACCTGCTGGCTTCTTCCGCGCCGGGGAATGTCCTGACCCTGCTGTCCCCGCGCGAGCAGGAGCTGCTGAGCCGCGCGTTTGTCCATGATAACCAGGGAGGGCTGCGTCTGCTGACGCGCTATATCAGCTGGGCCAAACTGCGCAATTTTGACGGCGTGCTGCTGCGGATCCACACTCTGCGGGAAGGCGTCCGCGGGAACTTTGGCACCATCACCATCGCCCTGACCCTGATGTGGGTCCTCTTCACCTTGATGCTGTTGCTCTCCTGGCTGGTGATCCGCCGCATGGTCCGCAACATGAGCGTTCTGCAAACCTCTCTGGAGTGGCAGGCATGGCACGATGCCTTGACCCGCCTGCTCAATCGCGGGGCGCTGTTTGAACAGGCGATGGCGGTAGCCAGCGACTGCCAGCGCAGCGGACGGCCGCTGGCGGTGATCCAGCTCGATCTGGATCATTTTAAGCACATCAACGATCGCTATGGTCATCAGGCGGGGGACAGGGTGCTGTCGATGGTGGCCAGTACGCTGTCCAGCGCGGTTCGGCAGGGCGATCTGCTGGGCAGAGTGGGCGGAGAAGAGTTTTGTATCGTGATACCGAATACCACCCTGCAGGAAGCAGCGGCGGTGGCGGAGCGATTGCGCCAGCGTATCCAGGGACGGGAAGTCTTTTTGCATAACAACGTGACGCTGCGGGTTAGCGCCTCGTTAGGGGTGAGCGCCAGCGAAGAGCGGGGGGAGTATCAGTTTGAAGCGCTGCAGTCGGTGGCCGATGGGCGACTCTATCTGGCCAAGCAAAATGGGCGTAACCAGGTCTGTTTTCGCAGCGCAGCGTGAGTAAAACGTTTCGATGCCGATTGGCAAAATGAGAATTATCTTAAAGTGATCGCAGGCGATCGCGCTATCGAATGAAACCGGTTTGCGGCTAAGCCTTCTCACATCAGCCTTGCAGCCCGATAAGTCATCAAGCGCCAACATTCTCAATATTTTGCGTCATGAATATCTCTTGTCATGCAAAATAATTGAGGATAATGTTTCAACGCATCGGATTTCCCGGTGTAACGAATTTTCAAGTGCTTCTTGCATTAGCAAGTTTGATCCCGACTCCTGCGAGTCGGGATTTTTTTCGCCTGCCGCTAACGGTTGGCTTCACTGGCGCTGAAATCGTGAATATCGAGTTCGAATGCCTCCGCCAGCTCACGCCAGGTATGTGACCCGCGGCCATCGATGCTGGCGCGCTGCGGGTCGTCCAGCGTGCGATGGACTTCGCTTTCGCTGATCTCATTAATTGCCGCCAGCAGGGCATCTACGTTGACATCAAGGTCGTCCCCGGTCTGGCCTGTTAATTGGTGCTTCATCATTACCCCCCTCGCTGAGCGTTGCTCAAGCCTCTCTAAGTATAGTCGGTCTAAAAAAGCGCCAGTCACGTGCCGCGACGCTGCGAGTTGCGTGGTTTTGTTCTACACTGGCTGAAAATATAGAGGAGATGATTATGCAGGTGAACGATCGTGTCACGGTGAAGACCGACGGTGGCCCACGTCGATCGGGGGTAGTGCTGGCGATTGAGTCGTTTAGTGAAGGAACGATGTATCTGGTTTCACTGGAAGACTATCCTCTGGGGATCTGGTTTTTTAATGAAATAGGCCACCCGGATGGGATTTTCGTGGAAAAAGAGGTCTCGTAAAACTGAACTGGCGGGAGCGCCGCCAGTTTGTTTCAGCGCATATTTACCTGAATACCGGAGGTGATGTTTTCGGTCAGCCGAACGATATGATAAATCACCTGCTTATTATGCGTTTGTATTTTCTTTTTAATATTGCCTTTATGCGACGATACCGTCTTCGCTTTGATGTTCATTTGCGTTGAGATTTGCGAAGTACCATGCCCGGCCATCCACATTTGCAGCATATTTGATTCTGTTTTACTCAGTGACAATGTCGGTAAAGTTAACTGCCCTACACTGGTGTTTTTGTATTTAAGATAATTAACCAGAATAACATCAAGGTCTTTTGGGGTTATCGATTTTGAACTGATTAGCAGATTCTTCCGTACCCGCAAATAGCGGTCAAAATGGATGTTCGCCAGCGACATAAAGATAACAAACAGCGTCGCCGGGTTTTGCGTAATGATCTGGCGAATAATGCCATTACTTTCATCATCATGCACGAAACAGTCTTCATTCAGAAACACCACCGCCGGGCAACACGACGTACAGTGTTTCTGCAGATCCGCAGCACTGTTGACCTCAACGATTTCCTGTTTTTTAATTCCCCGACTGGTCAGATATCCCGTCAATCCCAACCGGGTATAGCTGCACAAATCCATAATCATCGTTGACATGACCCATCCTCAATCAACACGTAACGATATACACTTCGCACTGGCTGTGCGAAGCAGTCCTTGCGGGCGATAATAATAGTAGGTTTAGAAAGAACCCATTAGCTCCATTAAACTATTCCGCATCTATGCATATAATTTGCCAGGAAAACTCTTAAAGTAAAGTCAAGAACCGGTAGTGTGACCGAATTAAAAACAAAAAGTGCCCATAGATGCTATGGTTACGCGCCCAGTATTCTTTTACTTTCAGAATTTCCTTACTTCAAATGAAACCCACGTTAGCGGTTGCTGGCTTGCTCGCTTATCCCTTTGCGGTGGGGGTGGAAGGCTTAACGCTTTAATGCCACAATACTTTTTTATCGGCTTGTGGGATGAATGATGAAAAAGTTATTTTTTGCTGGCATGGTGGTGGCGCTGGCCGGTTGCGTACAGGTTGATCGTTATGAGGACGTCGTTAAAGCGCCGGCGCCGGCTGGCCTTGCAGGTTTCTGGCAAACGAAAGGGCCGCAGAGCGCGATGATGAGTCCTGACGCCATTGCCAGCCTGATTGTCACCAAAGAAGGGGACACCTTCGACTGCCGCCAGTGGCAGCGCGTGATTGCGCAGCCGGGGAAACTGATGAATCGTGACAGTGAGATCTACAACGTGACCGCTTCCCTGGACATCTATCCTGTCGAGCGCGAGGGCAACACAATCTCCTACGATCGGATGACGTTGTCCCGTGTTGAACGTCTCACTCCGGAGTGCGAGAAGGCGTGGGCCAAAGCGCGAGCGACGGGGCCCGTCAGCGCGCCGGCCTCCACGCGCTGAGATTTTGGCGGGCCATAGCTGGCCCGCCCGGCGTCAGGGAACTACAGCACCTCCTCTAATACCCACACGCTCACGCTCCCCCCGTTACAAGTAAAAGTCGCGCAGCCTTCGCCATCGGTTTCGACAATCTCTTCCCGGTTACCGAGAAAATCCCGCCAGCGTTTGTTGCCATAGTTTTCGCCCAGCGTCAGCGTCTTTTCGCCCTCATCGCCATTGGACATGATCACCACGCAGCCTGGATCGTCGTCAGTACCGCTACGACTAAAGGCGATGCAGTTAGGATGATCGAACCAAAGGGTTTGCACGCCATGGGCAAAACGCTGACGGGCGTCGATCAGCTCGTGGAGTTGTTCGATAACGGGCATCTCAATGGCATAGGTCTCTCCGTCGCCGCCGGTATCCTCATAGGAAGCGCCGAAGAGATCGGCATAAAAGACCGAGGGCACGCCATTCTCCCGCAGCAGGATCAGCGCATAGGCGAGGGGCTTGAACCAGGGTTCAACCGGCGCCTCGAGGGCCTGCAGCGGCTGCGTATCATGATTGGTGACCAGAGTGACGGCATGGAAAGGGTCGGCTTCGACCAGCGTCCCGCTGAAAATCTGGCTCATGTCATAATCGCGGCCCTGGCGCGACGCTTCATGAAATTTCATCTGCAGTGGGGCATCAAACAGCATCGTTTTGCCCTCGACCAGGTCGATATACTGCTGGAGCTTCTCCACTTCATGGGACCAGTATTCCGCTACAATAAACAGCGGCTGCGGGGCCACCTCCTGAACATGCTCGATCCACGCTTTATAAAACCAGGCGGGGATATGCTTGACCGCGTCAAGACGAAAACCGTCGCAGCCGGTCTGCTCCATTACCCAGCGCGCCCAGTATTTGATCTCCTCGGTCACTGCATGATTGCGGAAATCGATATTGGCGCCCATCAGATAGTCAAAGTTGCCGAGCTCATCATCGACCTGTTCATTCCAGCCTTCGCCGGTGTAATCGTTGACGATTTTAAACACACCGTCTTCCGTCGGGTTCTCGATGTGGTCAATGCCGCTAAAACATTTGTAGTCCCAGACAAACTGCGAATACTGTCCGGCGCGCACCGGGAAGGTGTAGCGCGTCCATGCCTCGCACTCAATGATCTCCTCGTCAATTTGCGTACGATCCTGCTCATCGACGCGCTGAACGCGCAGAGCCTCTTTTTCATCAGCGCCCATTTTATGGTTTACCACCACATCCAGCAGCACGGCGATATTGTGCTCCTTCAGGGCGTTGATCGCCGCCAGCAACTGCGCTTTGTCGCCATATTTGGTGGCGACAGACCCTTTTTGATCAAACTCGCCGAGGTCAAAGAGATCGTAGGTATCATAGCCGACGGAGTAACCGCCCGAGGCGCCTTTGTAGGCGGGTGGCAACCAGACCATATTGATGCCGATTTCATTCAGGCTGGGCGCCAGCGCTTCGACCTCAGGCCACAGCTCGCCGCCGGTGGGGTAGTACCAGTGAAAACATTGCAATAAGGTGGGGTTTTTCATCTTCCATGCTCCAGACGTCAACAGGCTGACCTTTGCAGTATGGGAGATATCCAGCAAAAAGGGTGAGGAAAGCCCTGATTTTCGCTATACCCTAAAGCGGATCATATATAATAAATTTGCATAAGATGTAGCGTAACGATGTTGGTGTCAGGGCGTTAAGCGCCTTACACTACAGGAAAATCCTAACCTTCGGGGTATCTATGAAATTAGCACTTCTGGGTCGTCAGGCGATGATGGGCGCGATGGCCGTTGTTTTGATGGCTGGCGTCAGCGTGAAAACTTTTGCGGCGGAAAACCTGCTCAATCAGATTAAAGAGCGCGGCACCCTACGCGTGGGCCTCGAAGGCACCTACCCTCCCTTTAGTTTCCAGGGGGATGACGGCAAGCTGACCGGGTTTGAAGTGGAATTCGCTAACGAACTGGCGAAACATCTTGGCGTGAAGGCCGATCTCAAACCGACCAAATGGGACGGTATGCTGGCCTCGCTGGACTCCAAGCGTATCGACGTGGTGATTAACCAGGTCACTATCTCTGACGAACGTAAGAAGAAATACGATTTCTCCACCCCATATACCGTCTCCGGCGTGCAGGCGCTGGTGAAGAAGGGTAACGAAGGCGCGATTAAAACCGCGGCGGATCTGAAAGGCAAGAAAGTGGGCGTCGGACTGGGCACTAACTATGAAGAGTGGCTGCGTCAGAATGTCCAGGGCGTGGATGTCCGTACCTATGATGACGATCCCACCAAATACCAGGATCTGCGTGTAGGCCGTATTGACGCCATTCTGGTAGACCGTCTGGCGGCGTTGGATCTGGTGAAGAAAACCAACAATACGCTGGCGGTAACCGGCGAAGCCTTCTCTCGTCAGGAAGCTGGCGTTGCGCTGCGTAAAGGCAACGACGACCTGCTGAAAGCGGTAGATGGCGCGATTGCAGACATGCAGAAAGATGGCAGCCTGAAGGCGCTGTCCGAGAAATGGTTTGGCGCTGACGTGACGAAATAACGGACAGCGGTGAAAAAAGGCGCTCCTGGAAGCGCCTTTTTTTATTTAGCGCGTAACTGTGTGCATAATGAAGCATAACTGAGTCAGGAGGGGCCATGTCACTGCAAAACTTAACCCGCTTTCCGCGCCTGGAATTGATCGGCGCGCCGACGCCGCTGGAGTATCTCCCGCGTCTGTCCGATCACCTTGGGCGCGAAATTTTTATTAAACGTGATGATACGACGCCGCTGGCGATGGGGGGCAACAAACTGCGTAAGCTGGAGTTTCTCGCCGCCGATGCGCTGCGCGAGGGCGCGGATACCTTAATCACCGCCGGCGCGATCCAGTCTAACCATGTGCGTCAGACGGCGGCAGTCGCTGCGAAACTGGGACTGCATTGCGTGGCGCTACTGGAAAATCCCATCGGCACCCGGGCGGAGAACTATCTGAGCAATGGCAACCGTCTGCTGCTGGATCTCTTTAACACCCAGGTTGAGATGTGTGATGCCCTGACCGATCCCGCCGCCCAGCTCGATGAGCTGGCGACCCGCATTGAGGCGCAGGGGTATCGTCCGTATGTTATTCCGGTCGGCGGCTCCAATGCCCTCGGCGCGTTAGGCTATGTGGAAAGCGCACTGGAAATCAGCCAGCAGTGCGAAGACGCGGTGGCGATCTCGTCAGTCGTGGTCGCCTCCGGCAGCGCCGGCACCCATGCCGGATTGGCGGTCGGCCTTGAACAGCTGATGCCGCAGGCGGAACTGATTGGGGTGACCGTGTCGCGCTCGGTCGCTGACCAGTTGCCGAAAGTGGTGGCGCTGCAGCAGGCCGTGGCCAACAGTCTCGAGCTACAGGCGAAGGCTGAAATTATACTGTGGGATGACTACTTTGCCCCAGGATACGGTACGCCAAACGAAGATGGGATGGCCGCCGTGAAGCTGCTGGCGCAGCTGGAAGGTATTTTGCTCGACCCGGTCTATACCGGCAAAGCGATGGCCGGGCTTATCGACGGCATCACGCAGAAGCGCTTTAAGGATGAAGGGCCGATACTGTTCGTCCACACCGGCGGAGCGCCGGCGCTGTTTGCCTATCATCCTCACCTCTAATACAGAAACGACAGCATGCAAGAAAGTATCCAACTGGTCATTGATTCTGCCCCTTTTCTGCTGAAAGGGGCCGTCTTTACGCTGCAGCTGAGCATTGGCGGGATGTTTTTCGGCCTGGTGCTGGGCTTTATCCTGGCGCTGATGCGCATGTCGCCAGTCTGGCCGGTAAAATGGCTGGCGCGCATGTATATCTCCATTTTCCGCGGCACGCCGCTTATCGCCCAGCTGTTTATGATCTACTACGGCTTGCCGCAGTTCGGCATTGAGCTTGACCCGATCCCGGCGGCGATGATCGGCCTGTCGTTGAATACTGCGGCCTATGCGGCGGAAACGCTGCGCGCGGCCATCGCCTCGATTGATAAAGGGCAATGGGAAGCGGCGGCCAGTATCGGTATGACGCCCTGGCAGACGATGCGTCGGGCCATTTTACCCCAGGCGGCGCGGGTCGCTTTGCCGCCGCTGTCGAACAGTTTTATCAGCCTGGTAAAAGATACCTCGCTGGCGGCAACGATCCAGGTGCCGGAGCTGTTTCGTCAGGCGCAGCTAATCACCTCGCGAACCCTGGAGGTCTTCACCATGTATCTGGCGGCCTCCCTGATCTACTGGGTAATGGCGACAGTGCTCTCCTCGCTGCAGAATTATTTTGAAAACCAGCTGAACCGCCAGGAGCGTGATCCGAAATGAGTGCGATAGAAGTGAAAAGCCTGGTAAAAAAATTCCATGGCCAGACGGTGCTCCATGGTATCGACCTGGAGGTACAGAAAGGGGAAGTGGTGGCGATCATCGGCCCCAGCGGCTCGGGCAAAACCACCCTGCTGCGTAGCATCAACCTGCTGGAGCAACCGGAGAGCGGCACTATCCGCGTCGGCGATGTGACGATCGACGCCGGTCGCAGCCTCGGGCCGCAGAAAGGGCTCATTCGCCAGCTGCGCCAGCACGTCGGCTTTGTCTTCCAGAACTTTAATCTGTTTCCCCACCGTACGGTGCTGGAGAACATTATTGAAGGGCCGGTCATCGTAAAAGGTGAAGATAAGCAGGAGTCCATGGCGCGGGCGCGCGAACTGCTGGCGAAGGTGGGGCTCAGCGGAAAAGAGAATAGCTATCCGCGCCGTCTCTCCGGCGGGCAGCAGCAGCGAGTGGCTATTGCCCGCGCGCTGGCTATGCGTCCGGACGTGATCCTGTTTGATGAACCCACCTCGGCCCTCGATCCTGAGTTGGTGGGGGAGGTGCTCAACACCATCCGTCAGCTGGCGCAGGAAAAACGCACCATGGTGATCGTGACCCATGAAATGAGTTTCGCCCGCGACGTAGCCGATCGGGCGATATTTATGGATCAGGGACGCATTGTCGAACAAGGCGAGGCAAAAGCGTTGTTCGCTTCGCCCCAGCAGCCGCGTACCCGTCAGTTCCTTGAAAAATTCCTGATGCAGTAAAGCTTGTGCTAGCGCGGCGGCTCAGCTTCGCGGGAGCCGCCGCGTTTAGCCCACTCTCGCGGCGGGGTAACTCCCCCGCGACATGTCTTTGCGCTATTGACTCCCACGGCCGTATACACCGCTTCCCATCGCCCTTGGCAGGGTGTAGAACATGATGGGAGAAAAGCGCTATGTTTCTGTGCGGCGAGCGGGAAAATGGCAAGCCTTCAGACTAATAAATGCGACAGCTACGATATTTTATACATATAAATAAGATTTATGTGTTAGTTTTCTGTATTTATAATAATGATTATCAATCAGGAGTTATTTGCACAGCTATGAGGGACAATGATTTTTTCAGCTGGCGGCGGGATATGCTGCACCAATTTCAGTCCATGGCCACCGGCGAGGAGGTTTATAATCTCCTGCAACGTGAAACCGAAGCGCTGGAATATGATTACTACACGCTTTGTGTGCGCCACCCGGTGCCTTTCACCCGCCCCCGCGTTACGTTCCAGTCGACTTACCCCCGCGCATGGATGTCGCACTATCAGGCAGAAAATTATTTCGCGATAGATCCTGTGTTACGGCCGGAGAATTTTATGCGTGGCCATCTGCCATGGAACGACAGCCTGTTTCGTGATGCGCCGGCACTGTGGGACGGGGCGCGTGACCATGGTCTGCAAAAGGGCGTGACGCAGTGCCTGACGTTGCCAAACCATGCTCAGGGATTTCTCTCTGTCTCCGCGAACAATCGTCTGCCGGGCGGTTACCCTGAAGATGAGCTTGAGCTGCGTCTGCGAACGCTGACTGAACTAAGCTTGCTGACGCTGCTGCGTCTGGAAGATGAGATGGTGATGCCGCCGGAGATGAAGTTCAGCCGCCGCGAACTGGAAATCCTCAAATGGACGGCGGAAGGAAAGACTTCGGCGGAGGTGGCGATGATTCTCTCGATTTCGGAAAATACGGTGAATTTCCATCAGAAGAATATGCAGCGGAAATTTAATGCGCCGAATAAAACGCAAATTGCCTGCTACGCCGTGGCGACTGGGCTAATCTGAATGCGCCTGCCGTTCTGCGTGTCAGACGTGATACCGGCTGTCAGTGATACTTTCAGCCGGCACAGGATTACTGCCGATAGGCTTGTTTAATCTGCTTAACGGTGCTGGAGAATACGGCGGCCTGAGCCTCATCTTCCATCTGTGAAATCTGCTTTTCCATTTTAATAATCACGCGCCCCGCATCCGCCTGGCCCATCGCCTGCAGCATCAGCGTAATCATCGCTTTCAGGCAGGAGACTTCCTGCGCCAGTTCCTGCTTATTTTCTGCAGTGGAAAAATCTGGTGTGCTCATCGATATCCTCGTTTACTCGCTGCGCTATTGCGCTCTAGTCAATGTGAAGGCCGCGCAGTATACCACAAGCGACAGAAAAAAAAGGTGTGCTTAATTTCTGTTCTCTCATCTGAGCTGTGAATGTTTTGATGCTTCGGATAATACGTAATAGCCGTCGGCAAGCCAATAATTTCCCCCATCTATTTAGCTCGTTAATAATTGTTACATATTTTGCTTCGTATTTATGCGCTACGTAATCTGTTGTGTTTTTTGTGCCTTCTGTATGAGTATTGTTAAAAAATAAGAGCCGGGCAACTGACTGTTCTCAATGACTTTCCACTTAGTGTGCACAGACATTGCCATAAATGAGAGCCAAATCGAGGCGAGGGCATTTTTTTGCCTTTTAAAATAGCAATAAAACCCGGTAATATGTGGGAGATAAAGTATCAGTAGCGTTATCCCTCATTCTGGAGATTATTCCTTTGATCAACGTTCTTCTTGTTGATGACCACGAACTGGTGCGCGCAGGGATACGACGCATTCTGGAAGATATAAAAGGGATTAAAGTCGCTGGCGAAGCCTGCTGCGGCGAGGACGCCGTCAAGTGGTGCCGGGCTAATTCCGCAGATGTCGTCCTGATGGACATGAACATGCCTGGGATCGGTGGTCTTGAAGCGACGCGCAAAATCGCGCGCTCCGTGGCGGGCACCAAAGTGATCATGTTGACCGTGCATACCGAGAATCCTTTACCTGCCAAGGTCATGCAGGCGGGCGCGGCAGGCTATCTCAGTAAAGGCGCCGCGCCGCAGGAAGTGGTGAATGCCATCCGCTGCGTCGCGTCCGGGCAGCGCTATATTGCCTCCGATATTGCCCAGCAAATGGCGTTAAGTCAGATTGAACCCGAAAAGACAGAATCGCCGTTTGCCAGTTTGTCTGAACGCGAATTGCAGATTATGCTGATGATCACCAAAGGTCAGAAGGTGAATGAGATCTCAGAGCAGCTAAATCTGAGTCCTAAAACGGTTAACAGCTACCGCTATCGGATGTTCAGTAAATTAAACATTCATGGCGATGTCGAGCTGACCCACCTGGCAATTCGCCATGGCCTGTGTAATGCGGAGTCGTTAGCAAGCCAGTGAGTGATGTTTTTGACGCAAAAGCTTTCCTGAAAACGGTGACCAGCCAGCCCGGTGTGTATCGGATGTATGATGCTGGCGGAACCGTCATCTATGTTGGCAAAGCCAAAGATCTGAAAAAGCGGCTCAGTAGCTACTTCCGCAGCAACCTTGCGTCGCGTAAAACGGAAGCGCTGGTAGCGCTGATCGCGCAAATCGACGTGACCGTCACCCACACCGAGACGGAAGCGCTGCTGCTTGAGCACAACTATATTAAGCTGTACCAGCCACGTTACAACGTGCTGTTACGCGACGATAAATCGTATCCTTTTATTTTTCTCAGCGGCGATACTCATCCGCGTCTGGCGATGCATCGCGGCGCCAAACATGCGAAGGGCGAATATTTTGGTCCTTTTCCCAACGGCTATGCCGTGCGCGAGACCCTGGCGCTGCTGCAGAAAATCTTTCCCATCCGTCAGTGTGAAAACAGCGTCTACCGCAATCGCTCCCGCCCCTGTCTGCAGTATCAGATTGGTCGCTGCCTGGGGCCGTGCGTGGCCGGGCTGGTCAGCGAAGAAGAGTATGCTCAGCAGGTAGAGTATGTGCGGCTGTTTCTCGCCGGCAAGGATGACCAGGTGCTGACCCAGCTCATCGCGCGGATGGAGAAGGCGAGCCAGAACCTGGAGTTCGAAGAGGCCGCGCGCATCCGCGACCAGATTCAGGCCGTCCGCCGCGTGACGGAGAAACAGTTTGTCTCCAACACCGGTGACGACCTCGACGTGATCGGCGTCGCCTTCGATGCCGGCATGGCCTGCGTGCATGTGCTGTTTATCCGTCAGGGCAAAGTGCTGGGCAGCCGAAGCTACTTCCCGAAAGTGCCGGGCGGCACCGAGCTGGGAGAGGTCGTGGAGACCTTTGTCGGCCAGTTCTACCTGCAGGGCAGCCAAATGCGCACGCTGCCGGGGGAGATTTTGCTCGACTTTAACCTTGGGGATAAGACGCTGCTGGCCGACTCGCTGTCGGAGCTGGCGGGTCGTCGAATCAATGTGCAGACTAAGCCGCGCGGCGACAGAGCGCGTTATCTTAAGCTGGCGCGGACCAACGCCGCGACAGCGTTAACGACCAAATTGTCTCAGCAATCGACCATTCATCAGCGTTTGCAGGCGCTGGCCGGCGTACTGGAGCTGCCGGCCGTCAAGCGAATGGAGTGTTTTGACATCAGCCACACCATGGGCGAACAGACCGTAGCATCCTGTGTGGTGTTTGACAGCAATGGCCCACTGCGCGCGGAGTATCGGCGCTACAACATCACCGGCATTACCCCTGGCGATGACTATGCGGCGATGAATCAGGTCCTGCGCCGTCGCTATGGTAAAGCGATTGATGACAACAAGATCCCGGATGTGATCCTGATAGACGGCGGCAAGGGACAGCTGGCCCAGGCGAAAGCCGTGTTTGCTGAACTGGACGTCCCCTGGGATAAACATCATCCGCTGCTGCTGGGCGTGGCGAAAGGTAGCGATCGAAAAGCGGGTCTGGAAACGTTATTCTTTGAGCCGGAAGGGGAAGGGTTTAGCCTGCCGCCGGATTCGCCGGCCCTGCATGTGATCCAACATATTCGCGATGAATCGCACGATCATGCGATCTCCGGGCATCGCAAAAAACGGGCGAAAGTGAAGAGCACCAGCTCGCTTGAGACTATCGAGGGGGTGGGGCCGAAGCGTCGTCAGATGCTGCTGAAGTATATGGGTGGGCTGCAGGGGCTACAGCAGGCCAGCGTCGAAGAAATTGCTAAAGTACCGGGCATCTCTCACGCTCTGGCAGAAAAGATCTTCTACTCGTTGAAACATTAGGGGCTCTGTAGCAACATAGGGCTAATTTTTACTTACAACAGATAGTTACCCGTCACTATGCAATTTAATATCCCTACGTTGCTTACTCTGTTTCGCGTCATCCTGATCCCGTTTTTTGTGCTGGCGTTTTATCTGCCCTTTAGCTGGGCGCCGTTTGCCTGCGCGCTAATCTTCTTTGTTGCCGCGGTAACCGACTGGTTTGATGGTTTCCTCGCTCGTCGCTGGAATCAGAGCACCCGTTTTGGCGCCTTCCTCGACCCGGTTGCCGATAAAGTCATGGTGGCTATCGCCATGGTGCTGGTTGCCGAACACTATCACACCTGGTGGGTCACGCTACCGGCGGCGACCATGATTGCCCGTGAGATCATTATCTCCGCGCTGCGTGAGTGGATGGCGGAGCTGGGGAAACGCAGCAGCGTGGCGGTCTCGTGGATTGGCAAAGTGAAAACGACCGCCCAGATGACCGCCCTGGTATGGATGCTGTGGCGTCCTTATCCGTGGGTGGAGTGGGCCGGGATCGCGCTTTTCCTCGTGGCGGCGGTGCTGACGCTGTGGTCGATGCTGCAGTATTTGAACGCGGCGCGCGGCGATTTGCTTGATCAGTGATCGTTTCGCCGTTATTTTCAGCAAACGATACAAAGTTGCGAAAAATACCGTTGACTCACCGCGAGAGATAAGTAGAATGCAACGCATCGAACGGCGGCACAGTCTTCCAGACGATAACAAAATCAAGTGATTAGCAAATAACTTGATGATGCGGGAATAGCTCAGTTGGTAGAGCACGACCTTGCCAAGGTCGGGGTCGCGAGTTCGAGTCTCGTTTCCCGCTCCAGATTAACAGCATCGGCAGTTGCGGGTGCTTCAGTATTAAAGGCGCGTTAGCAAAGCGGTTATGTAGCGGATTGCAAATCCGTCTAGTCCGGTTCGACTCCGGAACGCGCCTCCACTTTATATCCCGAGCCCGGATGGTGGAATCGGTAGACACAAGGGATTTAAAATCCCTCGGCGTTCGCGCTGTGCGGGTTCAAGTCCCGCTCCGGGTACCATTGGGAAATACAGAATAATCAAAGCAATAAGCAGTGTCGTGAAACCACCTACGGGTGGTTTTCTTGTTTCTGTACTTTCGCTTTCTGATACCTTTCCCGCCAGCCTGACGCCACGGCGTTTTTCGGTTAACTCTTGCCTTACAGTCAATTTCTCATTTGTCCCAGGACAAAACGATCGCGCCTTGCTACTATCAAACGGACTCTCAGCCCAGCCTGCCGGAGGCAGCATGTTCAGTGGACTTTGCGCATTTCCTTTGACACCTTTGCATCAGCAAAATTTTGATGAAAAAGCGTTTATTCGTATTCTCGCCCGTCTTACCGATGCCGGAGTCGACTCTCTGGGCATCTTAGGTTCAACCGGTAGCTACGCTTATCTCAGCCGTGAGCAGCGCAGACGAGTGGTGCAGGTGGCGAAGGCGCATGCGGGGTCGATCCCGATGATGGTCGGCGTCGGCGCCATTGCGACTAACGAGGTGCTACGCCTGGTGGAGGATGCTCAGGAGGCAGGGGCGGATGCGTTATTACTGCCGATGATGTCCTATCAGCCGCTTTCCGCGGAGGAGATCTTTGCCTTTTACGAAGAAGTCTGTCGGCATGTCTCGGTGCCGGTTTGCCTGTATGACAATCCCCGCACTACCCACGTAATGCTGGCGGATGAGCTGCAGGGGCGCATCGCCGCCTTGCCGGCCATTGCCTCGATTAAAATTCCCGGCCTGCCCGCGCCACAGGCGAGCGAACGTGTAGCGGCCCTGCGTCAGCATCTTCCCTCTCGCGTTACGCTTGGCGTCAGCGGCGATGCGTGGGCCACTGCCGGGTTGCAGGCCGGCTGCGAAGCCTGGTATTCGGTCTGCGGCGGACTCTTTCCCCGCTGCTCACTGGCGCTGGTAAGAGCGATACGTAGCGGCGATGTGGCGCAGACTGCGGCACTGAATGAGCAGCTGGCCCCCCTATGGCGATGCTTTGATCGCTATGGTGGTAGCCTGCGAGTGATAGCCAGCGCCGCAGCGATGCTCGGACTCTGCGATCCAGACTCGCTTCCCCGTCCTTTGCTTTCGTTAGGGGAGGAGGCCTGTCGTGAGGTGGCGTCGGCGCTGCGCGGCCTGGCCTGATCGCGTATCGTTGACACCGGCGCAATAGGTATCGCCGGGTGGCTTTCTGTCGGCAATTCGGCTACTGTAGGCCCGATTTTTACCATGCGAGCCTGTGAATGAATACCGGACCTTTGAACGAAAACGAACTGGAATGGCTGGATGACACTCTGGCGAAATACGCCGCCGAAGGCGCCATTCTGGATGTCTCTGAACTGGATGGCCTGCTGACGGCGATCCTCTCTGCGCCGACCGACATCGAACCCGCTCAGTGGCTGCTGGCGATTTGGGGCGGGGCGGATAATGTCCCGCGCTGGGCCAACGATCGCGAGCGCGATCGCTTTGTCAATCTGACGCTGCAGCATATGAGCGATATCGCCGAACGGCTGGAGTCTTATCCCGATCAGTTCGAACCGCTGTTCGGCACCCGCGAAGCGGAAGGTCAGGAGCTGACCATAGTCGAGGAGTGGTGCTTTGGCTATCTGCGCGGCGTGGCGCTGAGCGACTGGTCGACGTTGCCCGCTGAACTCCAGCCGGAGCTGGACGCTATCGCGCTCCACGGCAGCGAAGAACAGTTTAGCGCGCTGGATAATCTGACGGCGGATGAATTTATCGCCAGCATCGAGCGTATCACGCCGGCGGCGCTGGCGCTTTATCAGTACTGGATAGCGAATCCGCAGCCGGTGGAGGCCCCGCAGCCAATAAGAAATGAAGCGAAAGTCGGACGCAACGATCCCTGCCCATGCGGCAGCGGTAAAAAGTATAAGCAGTGTTGCTTAGCGAAATGAACAAGGGGCCAGCAGGCCCCTTTTTTATCCCACCGCGGGCAACAACCCGGCAGCGATGCTGAACTGAATAGCCACGATGCCGATCCCGCACAGCAGAACCAGCCATAGCGTCGGTGCGCCGCCGGCGACCCGCCAGGTAGCCTGCGGATGCTCTCGGCGACTCTTCATGACCAGCAGGGCCGGCATTATCAGCGCCAGCACGGCTAATGCCACCCCGGCGTAGCCGAGGGCCATGACGAAACCGCGGGGATAGAACAGGGCGAACGCCAGCGGCGGCAGGAAGGTGATTATCCCGCTCTGCAGACGCCCGCCGACGCTGTTTTTACGCTGAAACATATCCGCCAGATAATCAAACAGGCCGAGCGAGACGCCGAGGAATGACGTCGCCAGCGCAAGGTCGGCAAACAGGTGAACGGCCAGCTCCACATGCGGTGACGCCACCACTTCGCGGATCGCCTCCAGCAGGCCGTTCAGACCAGCGTTATTTGCCAGCAGGGCGGTAAAGGCCGGGGCGTCGATACTGCCCAGCGTCGCCAGCTGCCAGAAAATATAGGCCACCAGAGGAATAAAGCTGCCGATGATAAATACCCGGCGCAATTTGCGAATATCCCCCCCCAGATAGCTGACGATGCTCGGGACGCTGCCGTGAAAACCAAAGGAGGTGAAAATCACCGGAATGGCCGACAGGGCCAGGCCTTGCTCAACCGGCAGCGTCAGCAGGTTCACCTGATGAATGTGCGGCATCAGCAGGGCCAGCATAATCACCAGGAAGACGATTTTGGCGCTAAACAGGAAGCGATTGAACAGATCCACCAGCGCAGTGCCAATGCACACTACCGCCCCGCCGAGGAGGGTGAAGATCAGTACGCCTGCGGCCGGTGGTAGCTGCCAGTCCAGCCACTGGTTGAGGCTGGAAGCGAGTAATTCACCGGCGCCACTGATATAGGCTGCCGTGAGGGCGTACAGCAGAAACAGCATGCAGAATCCGGTAACCCACTGCCCATAACGGCCCAGATAGCGCGCCGCCAGAGAACCGAGCCCCATATCGGCAGGGACATGCTGGTAGACTTCCAGCAGCAAAAGGGCGGTATAGCACATCAATGCCCACAGGGTGAAAAGTAAACCCAACGTGACGGTAAAGCCGACGCCTGCGGCGGCCAATGGCATTGCCAACATTCCTGCACCGATGGTGGTGCCAGCTACGATTAAAATACTGCCCAGAGTGCGGTTTTTCACGCTTTTCGCTATCCCTACAGCAAATAACAATAAATTATGCCGCGCAGAGTAGGGGATATTACGGCTTTCGTCAAATCGGGATTACAAGTTGTGTAATGAAATGTTTACATAATAAGAGGGAGAAAGCCTGCGCTGGCGCAAGGCGCGGGTTGACGGTCTGGCCTAAGCTGGCGGTTTTTGCAGGAGGGGTTATGTCTTCTATTCATGGTCATGAAGTTTTACAGATGATGCTCGCCTCGGGTGAGTCCTGGACGGTTGCCTCGCTGGAGGCCGCCATTCGCCGCCGCTTTGGCGAAGAGGCGCGGTTTCACACCTGTTCAGCAGAGAATCTAAGCGCCGCACAGCTGGTAGCGTTTTTAGAGAAAAAAGGCAAATTTATTGCCAGAGAGGAAGGTTTTACTACCGCAGAAAATAAGATCTGCCGACATTAAGAGGGCCGCGACACGGACTGTCGCGGCGCGGGGGATTAATTCTGCGCGTCGAGGGTAGCCAGCTCTTTATCGATAAAGTACAGACCTTCGCCGCTTTTTCCAGCGAGGGTCAGTTTATCGATCACCGATTTAAATAATTTCTCTTCTTCATGCTGTTCAGCAACATACCACTGCAGGAAATTAAAGGTCGGATAATCCTGGCTGGTCATGGCCGCGTGCGCCAGTTCATTTATTTTTTGCGTGATCAGCTGCTCATGCTCGTAGGTCTGGCGGAACAGCTCGTCGAGTGAGGCATATTCGGCAAACGGGGAGGCGATAGCGTTGATCCGCGGCAGGCTGCCGGTGTCGGTTAGATAGTCGAACAGGCGCTGCATATGGGTCATCTCTTCCTGAGCATGGCGACGCAGGAAGGCCGCGGCGCCTTCAAAACTGTGGTAACTGCACCAGGCGCTCATCTGCTGATAAAGAAGAGAAGAATAGAGTTCAAGATTCATCTGTTCATTCAGTTTGTCAATCATGTCCGTTTTCAGCATCGTTGCACTCCTGGAATTAAATAATAGATGTTATTGGCTGCCACTATAATTTGTTATTTAATTATTTGCAAAAAGTAAATTTAAAAATGTTTTATTTAAAATGCTAATGGGAATAACACGCATTGGCAGTTTAATAATAAATGAGAATGCTTTTAATTTATTATTCATTATTGCCTGGGCGGTCAGGACTTTGTCGCCGGCGGGTGGCAAGGGAGGACGAAGCGGATGCGCCAGCATGCAGAGGGCTGAGGTCAACAGACAGGGGGAGCTTGCGAAAGTGTGAAGCACCGCGTAAATTTTAAAACAACTTTTCATAAAATTTGAAATTTTGTTTTCAAGGTAGTAGAGTGCAGTCAACGCCAATGACATTCTGCGGGCAGGCCCGCACAGCATTCAGGAGAGTAAACCATGAAGATTGCACTGATGATGGAGAACAGCCAGGCGAACAAAAACGCCATCATCCTCAAGGAGCTTAACGCGGTTGCCGACGAAAAAGGATTCCCGGTCTATAACGTCGGCATGAGCGATGAGAACGATCATCATCTGACCTACATCCATCTTGGGATCATGGCCAGTATTCTGCTGAATTCGAAAGCAGTTGACTTCGTGGTCACCGGCTGCGGTACCGGTCAGGGGGCGCTGATGTCGCTGAACATCCATCCGGGCGTGGTCTGCGGCTACTGTATCGATCCGGCGGATGCGTTCCTGTTTGCCCAGATCAACAACGGTAATGCGCTGTCGCTGCCGTTTGCCAAAGGCTTCGGCTGGGGCGCCGAACTGAATGTGCGGTTTATCTTTGAAAAAGCCTTTACCGGCCGCAACGGCGAAGGCTATCCGCCGGAGCGCAAAGAACCGCAGGTGCGCAATGCCGGGATCCTCAACCAGGTCAAAGCGGCAGTAGTAAAAGAGAACTACCTCGATACCCTGCGCGCCATCGATCCGCAGCTGGTGAAAACCGCAGTCTCCGGCCCACGCTTCCAGCAGTGCTTCTTCGAAAACTGCCAGGATAAAGCAATCGAAGACTTTGTTCGCCAGATCGTCGCTTAACCGTCATCAGGGCCAGCGCCGCTGGCCCTTCCGTCGTTTATTTTTTCTTCTATTTCTTCTTCTCCGACACGCTGCTGCCGGCCGTTTTGGCCAGATGCAGGCTGTCGATCATCCCTACCAGACATATCAAGGCGATAAACACAAACGACAGGCGGAAGCTGATCCCCGGTAGTTCAGTAAGATGCAGCCAGTCGCCGACCTGCTCGCCCAGGCGAATGCCAATCGCCCCGAGCGTGATCCCCAGCCCTACCGCCAGCTGCGACGCGGTACTGAACAGCGTATTAGCATCACTCATCTGCGCGGCGGGGACATCGGCGAAGGCCAGCGTGCTTACACCGGTAAACTGGATTGAGCGAAACACCCCGCCGAGATAAAGGATCAGCATGATGGCCCAGACCGGCGTCTGCGGCGTAAGCAGCGCGCAAGCCAGCAGCGAACAGACGTTCAACGCGCCATTGATCAGCAGTAGCCGACGAAAGCCCAGCCAGCGAATGAGCGGTGTGGTGGCGGGTTTAATGGTTAAATTACCGACAAACACCGCCAGCACCAGCAGGCCGGAATGAAAAGGATCCATACCGAATCCCACCTGGAACAGCAGGGGGAGCAGAAAAGGCACCGCGCTGATGGAGGCCCGGAACAACGAGCCGCCGTACATTGTCACCCGGAACGTCGGCACCTGCAGGGCGTCGAGACGAACCATAGGCGCCGCCGCCCGGCGGAAATGACGAATGGAATATAACAGACAGCCGAAGCCAAGCGCGGCGAGAGCCAGCGTTGGCCAGATCTGCGGCTGGCGATCGCCGAGCCGCTCCATCGCGGTCACCAGACTGACCATCGCGACCGAGGTAGTGATAAATCCGCTGAGATCGAAGGAGCGCCGTTCCGTTTCGCGAATATCAGGGATAATGCGCAGCGAAAGGATGATGGCGGCAAGGCCCAGCGGGACATTGATAAAGAAGATCCAGTGCCAGCTGGCGTAGCGGGTTATAAAGCCGCCCAAAGGCGGGCCGATAATGGGGGCCACCAGCGCCGGCCAGGTCAGGGTGGCGATGGCCTTGATCAGCTGGTGTTTCGGCGTGGTGCGTAGCACCGCAAGGCGACCAACGGGGACCATCAGCGCGCCGCCGACTCCCTGAAGGATACGCATGGCGACAAAGATATGCACCTCGGTGGAGAGGCCGCAGAAGACCGAGGCAAGGGTAAAGATCGCCAGGGCGAGAGTAAAAATAGCCCGGGCGCCGAAGCGATCGGCGATCCAGCCGCTGGCCGGGATCAGGACCGCAAGGGTAATCAGATAGGCGCTGATGCCGATATTCAGTTCGACCGCGGTGACGCCAAAATCCCTCGCCATATCGGGCAGGGCGGTGGCGATCACCGTCCCGTCGAGAAACTCCATAAAAAAGGCACCGGCCACCAGCAGCGCCGGCGCTGAAAAAGCACGTTCATCGCGGGAAGAGATCGCGGTATTCATGTTGTCACTGCCATCAAGAGTGTGATCCTGTGCAAAGCGGCAGGAGACGACCCGCCAGCCAGTAGGGTAGATAAAAAAACCTGCGACGGCAGGTTTTATTATCGTTAACGATTTAGGGTACTATTACGCTCCTGAAAAAAGGAGTAATTAATGTCTCAACATCTTACCGAACACGACGAGCTGGTTTCCGATGTGGTTGCCTGCCAGCTGGTTATCAAACAGATCCTCGATGTCATTGACGTCATTGCGCCGGTGGAAGTGCGTGAAAAAATGACCACTCAGCTGAAAGCTATCGACTTCGCCAGCCATCCGGCTTCTGCCGATCCGGTGACCCTTCGCGCGGTGCAAAAAGCGATCGCGTTGATTGAGCTGAAGTTTACTCCACAGGAAGAAACGCATTAATACCAGGCCTCGCCGGATACCGGCGGGGCCTTCTTCTTTAATGGGAAACGACGGTCTGCGCAGGCGCAGGGGCAGCATCTTTGAACAATTTGCTGTTGCCCCAGCACTCTTCGTAGCGATGGCCGACCAGATCCTCCACGATAACCCGCACGTCCGGCGCAATATCGCTAATTTTGCCGCCCGCTTTTATCCGCGCGACTTCCTGCAGCACCACCAGATGGGCCTTCCGGTCCAGCTTCATCTGCTTGCTGAAGACGATGGCGGCCAGGGCTAATGCGATCACCCCGACGCAGAATACCACTGCGATAGCGGTCACCGCGCTTTCCGGTTGGCTGTGCGCTTTTGACTGGAAACCGTAGAAGCTCAGGATCGCCCCCATCGAGAACACCACAATCGAGCGCAGAATTTTTCCTGAGAAGGTCATGGCGCCGGCATAGATCCCTTCCCGCCGGCGTCCGGTGTAGATCTCATCGACATCGGCCAGGAAGGTGTAAACGGTCCAGGGTATATAGTAAACCCCGCCGGTACCCAGGCCGAACAGCACGGTAATGCCGAACATCAGCACTGTCGCCAGGCCGGACGGTAGATGGAAAAACCACAGCGAGGTATACAGCAGAACCGCGAAAATGACGATCCCCAGCGCCAGGATATAGGGTTTGCTGAAGCCCTTTTTCACGCACAGGCCGATAAACAGCGCCGTAGAGATCAGCTGCAGAATCGAGTTCAGGCTGTTCAGCCCGGCCACCATCGCTGGATCGTGTTGTAGAACGAAGATCACGAAATAGGTGAAGATGGAGGCAAACAGCCATTCCGCGCCAAAGCCGCACAGGTACATACCAAGATGTTTGCGGAATACGCGTAGATAAAAAGTCGAACGCATATCTTTCGCCAGCGACAGCAGGGTGCTCAGCAGTCCTTTTTTCGCGCTGGTTTCCACCTCTTCCCCGCGCTCACGCTCCCAGCTGCACAACCACAGGCAGGAAATAGCGACGATCAGGATCGCGCCATAGGTCAGACCGGTGAGGAAGAAAGGGGTGGCAGAATCTTTGCCATACAGCAGAATGAACTGGCCGGGAATAAACGCCGCGAGGAAGTTGGCCAGCTTACCAAAGATAGCTTTATAGCCGGTCAGTTTTGAACGCAGTGAGAAATCATCGGTCATCTCTGTCGCCAGCGTTTCATAAGGCACCATGATAGAGGTGTAGATGATCTCAAACACCACATAGGTGCTAAGGTAGTACCAGAAACTCAGGCCTTCCACCCACAGCAGCGGGTAGAACATCATCAGCGGAATACCGATTAGCAGAAAGAAACGCCGGCGGCCGAAGCGCTTGCCCAAACGCGTTTTGCCAAAATTATCCGTCAGATAGCCCATCAGCGGGTTGCTGATAGCGTCAATGATGCTGGCGACGGAGAAGATAAATGAGGCCTCGATCAGCGTCAGGCCGCAAAAGGTCGTATAAAAATAGAGTAGCCATGCGCCGCTTATCGCCAGTGCGCCGCTCCCTAACAGATTTCCGCCGCCGTAGGCTAACTGATGGCGTAACAAGATCGGTCTTCCCTGCAGCCCTTCAGAGGCTGAAGCCGTGTATCTAGCCATAAAAAATAAACCTCGTGTTTTATATTTTTGAAACACTGTTTTTATATTTCTTTATGGTTCGTCAAAAAGTGACCGCGCTCACTAATCCCCCTTATGGGGTAACGGTGATGAGGGAATGGGATCGAGTTAAAACTTTTTTATTCTTGAAAGGAATAATAGGGGAGAAAAAATAGACGTAATGGATTAATAAACCGGGCGGGGCAGCGCAGACGCGCTCCCCCTGGCAGAGCGATAAAGGCTTGATTAATGCGCTTTCTGCGCTTCTCCAACGATAGCCATCAGACGCCGATCGGTCTGCTCCATCCCGAGACCGGCTTTATCGGCATTACGAATTTCCTCAAGCACGCTTTGCAATAGCAGGCCATCCTGCTGCTGCTCTTCCGCCAACAGCGTGAGAAACCGCCAGGTGCTGTCATCGCTTTGCGCTTTGGCTTCCTGAGCGAGACCGCTCAGCAGACGACTGCGCTGTTGGTAATCGCTCAGGGTTTGGGTAAACAGATCTTCCAGCGAGGTGCACTCAGGGTTACAGGCGTGGTCGGGATTGACGATCGGCCAGCTGCCGGCTTTTTTCAGGTAGTCAAATACGCGCATAGTGAGGGTGATGCTGCTTTGCGCGCGGGTGCGCAGAAACGTCGCGGCGCCGTCGAAGCGATGTCGGGCGCACCACTCACTTAAGTTCAGGTAAACGTTAGAGGCGTGAAACTCAAGATTCATTTGGGTGTTTAGCTTTTGTGCCATTCCTGGAACTGCCATAAAAAATATCCTTATTAACCGGGAAGGGGTTACTGGTGCGCGTCAGCGGATCCTGCGGATAACTACAAGATAAAATAGTGACACGCGGCACTGTTGCAGAATAATAAAACTCTACACATTCCGTATGAGTCGGGTATTTTTTCCATTTGCCGACGATTTAAGAATACTCGCTCAACGAAATTAAGAAAACTCTCAAGCGCGGTAATTTACGTTTTGTTACACCATTATTTGTGCAAACTACCAGGGCTGAGATTGTGCGCCGTTGGCAGGGGCTCGCTGGTTTCAGATTGGTTATAAGATATAAGTATTTGACTACGAGATTCGTCGTAGAAGAGAACGGAATAAGTTATTTCATTAGTAATGTTTCAGGTTGATGATCATTATTTTTATTTTTTGTTGCAGGTGCTTTTATCAAGAGGAATATATTTTTTCTATTCGGAATAAATTACGCCAAAGATCCGTTTTTTCGCGATATTAAGCGGGCCATGTGGCTCAGCGGTGCGAGGTGGGTTGCCATTTGAGTGGCGCACAGGTGATCGCCCGCAGCAACGCCGTCAATCGCTGATGATAACAGTGCTGTAACCCACCGTTAAACATCCTCTGACAACACAAGGATAAGCCTGCTGATGGTATAGATGATCCTGCTATGCCCCGGTAAAATTGTATGACAATTGTGTCATTTTTTATGTCATTTTTTGCTAAATGTATGTACGCAATTACTGTAATTCCGCGATGTGATAATGCTCTCGTATGGAGAAATAATTTCCGGGTATTACTACTCTAACAACGGCAGTGGGGAATGCGATTTTTCTAATGCCTTGTTTTGATGCCGATTAAATTGTTAATTCCGATTTTTCCCTACATGAAAGCGAATTAAAGCTGGAGTTTACCATGCACAAATTTACTAAAGCGCTGGCGGCCATTGGTCTCGCTGCGGTTATGTCACAATCAGCTATGGCGGAAAATCTTAAACTGGGTTTTCTGGTGAAACAGCCGGAAGAGCCATGGTTTCAGACTGAGTGGAAATTTGCTGATAAAGCAGGAAAAGATTTAGGCTTTGACGTTATTAAAATTGCGGTTCCGGATGGAGAGAAAACCCTGAATGCCATTGACAGCCTAGCGGCCAGCGGCGCGAAGGGCTTTGTCATCTGTACCCCCGATCCCAAGCTCGGGTCGGCGATTGTCGCCAAAGCGCGTGGCTATGACATGAAGGTGATTACCGTCGATGACCAGTTCGTCAATGCGAAGGGCAAACCGATGGAGAGCGTACCGCTGGTGATGATGGCGGCGAGCGAAATTGGCGCCCGTCAGGGGCAGGAACTCTATAAAGAGATGCAAAAGCGCGGCTGGGATGTCAAAGACACCGCCGTAATGGCGATCACCGCCGATGAGCTGGATACCGCGCGCCGTCGCACCACCGGCTCCATCGATGCCCTGAAGGCGGCCGGCTTCCCGGACGCGCAAATCTACCGCGTGCCGACAAAATCCAACGATATCCCGGGAGCGTTCGACGCCGGTAACTCGATGCTGGTCCAACATCCGCAGGTTAAACACTGGCTGATCGTCGGGATGAACGACAACACCGTCCTCGGCGGCGTGCGCGCGACCGAAGGTCAGGGCTTTAAAGCTCCCGATGTGATTGGCATCGGCATCAACGGCGTGGATGCCGTCAACGAACTGTCGAAGGCGCAGCCGACCGGCTTCTATGGTTCTCTGCTGCCAAGCCCGGATATCCACGGCTACAAAACCAGCGAAATGCTCTACAACTGGGTCACCAAGGGCGTCGAGCCGCCGAAGTTCACGGCGGTGACCGATGTGGTGCTGATTACCCGCGATAACTTCAAAGAAGAGCTGGCGAAAAAAGGGCTGTAACAGCCTGATTAAACTGGCCCCCGCCGCGGCGCGGGGGCTGAGTGCAGAAGAGCGGAGTCGTTATGCAACAGTCTACCCCTTATCTCTCATTTCGCGGCATCACCATGACGTTCCCTGGCGTAAAGGCCTTGTCCGATATCAGTTTTGACTGCTACCCAGGACAGATCCACGCGCTGATGGGCGAAAATGGCGCAGGCAAATCGACGCTGTTGAAAATTCTCAGCGGCAACTATATCCCGACCGCGGGCCATCTGCAGATCGGCGGCCAGCAGATGGCATTCGCCAATACCATGGAGGCGCTGAACGCCGGCGTGGCAATCATCTACCAGGAGCTGCATCTGATCCCGGAGATGACCGTCGCCGAAAATATCTATCTCGGTCAGCTGCCGCACAGAGGCGGCATCGTCAATCGCTCGCTGCTCAACTATGAGGCCCGCCTGCAGCTGGAGCATCTGGGTCTGGATATCGACCCGGAGACGCCGCTGAAATATCTCTCCATTGGTCAATGGCAGATGGTGGAGATTGCCAAAGCGCTGGCGCGTAACGCCAAGATTATCGCGTTCGATGAGCCGACCAGCTCGCTCTCCGCCAGAGAGATCGACAACCTGTTTCGCGTCATCCGCGAGTTGCGGGAGGAGGGAAGGGTCATCATCTATGTTTCACACCGGATGGAAGAGATTTTTGCCCTCAGCGATGCCATCACCGTCTTTAAAGATGGCCGCTACGTTTGCACCTTTGACGATATGCCGAGCGTCAGCCACGACGCCCTGGTCCAGGCAATGGTAGGCCGCAATCTGGGCGATATTTATGGCTGGAAGCCTCGCCCCTATGGCGAGGAGCGGCTGCGCCTGGAGGAGGTCAAAGCGCCGGGCGTGCGCACGCCGGTTAGTCTCTCGGTGCGCAGCGGTGAAATTGTCGGTTTGTTCGGACTGGTGGGTGCCGGGCGCAGCGAACTAATGAAAGGCCTGTTTGGCGGCACGCAGATAACCGGCGGTCAGGTGTATATCGATGGCCAGCCCGTCTCCATTCGCAAACCGGCCCAGGCCATCCAGGCCGGGATGATGCTGTGCCCGGAGGATCGTAAAGCGGAGGGGATTATTCCGGTGCATTCCGTGCGCGATAACATCAATATCAGCGCCCGGCGCAAGCATATTCACGCTGGCTGCCTGATCAACAACGCCTGGGAGGCGGACAACGCCGATCAACATATCCAGTCGCTGAATATTAAAACGCCGGGCCCGGAACAGCTGATTATGAACCTGTCGGGCGGCAACCAGCAGAAAGCGATCCTTGGCCGCTGGCTGTCGGAAGAGATGAAGGTGATCCTGCTTGATGAGCCAACCCGCGGCATCGACGTCGGCGCCAAACATGAAATTTACAATGTGATCTATGGCCTCGCCGCCTCCGGTGTCGCCGTGGTGTTTGCCTCCAGCGACCTGCCGGAAGTGCTGGGCGTCGCTGACCGCATCGTGGTGATGCGCGAAGGGCAAATCGCCGGCGAACTGCTGCATGAAGAAGCCAATGAACAGCAGGCGTTAAGCCTTGCGATGCCAACAGTGAGCCAGGCTGTCGCCTGAGTAAGGAGTAAATGATGTCATCAGTGACTACGTCCGGGGCTACCCGCTCAACCTTTAGCTTTGCCCGCATCTGGGATCAGTTTGGCATGCTGGTGGTGTTTGCGGTGCTGTTTATCGGCTGTGTGATTTTTGTGCCCAACTTTGCTTCATTCGTCAATATGAAAGGGCTGGGGCTGGCGATCTCGATGTCCGGGATGGTGGCCTGCGGCATGCTGTTTTGCCTGGCCTCCGGCGATTTTGACCTGTCGGTGGCGTCGGTTATCGCCTGCGCCGGGGTCACCACCGCGGTGGTGATTAATCTCAGCGAAAGCCTGTGGCTGGGGATCGCCGCAGGCCTGTTGCTGGGGGCGCTTAGTGGCCTGGTTAACGGCTTTGTCATTGCGCGCCTTAAGATCAACGCGCTGATCACCACGCTGGCCACCATGCAGATTGTCCGCGGCCTGGCCTATATTATCTCCGACGGCAAAGCGGTGGGGATCGAAGATGAACGTTTCTTCACCCTCGGCTACGCCAACTGGTTTGGTCTGCCAGCGCCGATCTGGCTGACCGTCGCCTGCCTGGTGGTTTTCGGATTATTACTAAACAAAACCACCTTTGGCCGTAATACGCTGGCTATTGGCGGCAATGAAGAGGCGGCGCGCCTGGCCGGCGTCCCGGTGGTGCGCACCAAGATTATTATCTTTGTGCTCTCCGGTCTGGTATCGGCCGCAGCGGGTATCATTCTGGCGTCGCGGATGACCAGCGGCCAGCCGATGACCTCGATTGGCTATGAGCTGATTGTTATTTCGGCCTGCGTGCTGGGCGGGGTGTCGCTGAAGGGCGGGATCGGCAAGATCTCCTACGTGGTGGCCGGGATCCTGATCCTCGGAACCGTGGAAAATGCGATGAACCTGCTGAATATCTCGCCATTCTCACAATACGTCGTGCGAGGGGTGATCCTGCTGGCGGCGGTGATCTTCGACCGCTACAAACAAAAAGCCAAACGTGCGGCCTGAATTTAAACCGAACTTTTTAGTTTACAGAGTAATTGCCGCCAGCGCCCGTTTCGCTGGCGGTAACTATCAAAAATGGCGAGGTTGGTCACACTGTCTATACTTACATGGCTCACATATAATTAACAACCAGCTTCGGCTGGCCATGATAAGGAGGAAACAGGGTGGATAACCAGATATCTGTACCGCCTGCGCTAACCGGAAACTACGCTTTTTTCTTTGACCTCGACGGTACTCTTGCCGATATCCAGCCGCACCCCGATCAGGTGGTGATACCCGACAGCACGCTGCAGGCGCTCAATGCGCTGGCCCAGCAGCAGGGGGGCGCGGTGGCATTGATTTCAGGGCGCTCAATGGCTGAACTTGACGCGCTAACCCATCCCTGGCGGCTACCGCTGGCCGGCGTTCACGGGGCCGAGCGCCGTGATATCAATGGTAAAACCTACATCGTCTCTCTGCCGACAGCGCTGCGCGATGAGATCGCGGCTGAGCTGACGTCGGCGCTGGAAGCGCTCCCGGGATGTGAGCTGGAGAGTAAAGAGATGGCTTTCGCGCTCCACTATCGCCAGGCCCCGCAGCAGCAGAGCGCCGTGCTGGAGCTGGCGCAGCGGATTGTTCAGCGCTATCCGCTGCTGTCGTTACAGCTTGGCAAGTGCGTGGTGGAGATTAAACCCCGCGGCGTCAACAAAGGGGAGGCGATTACCGCGTTCATGCAGGAGGCGCCATTCGCCGGCCGCGAACCGGTTTTTGTCGGCGATGATTTGACCGACGAGGCGGGATTCAGCGTCGTTAATCAACTGCAGGGAATGTCGGTAAAAGTTGGCGCCGGGGAAACTCAGGCGCACTGGCGGTTGGCGGATGCCGCCGCTGTAAGGACGTGGTTGCAACATCTGGCGTATGACGCGCAAACCGAAAGGAGGGATGACCATGAGTCGTTTAGTCGTAGTCTCTAACCGTATCGCCTTACCGGACGATAAAAAATCGAGCGCTGGCGGTCTGGCCGTCGGCATCCTGGGGGCACTGAGAGCGGCGGGGGGTCTGTGGTTTGGCTGGAGCGGCGAGATTGGCGATGACCAGCAGCCGCTCAAGCAGGTCTCCCGCGGGAATATTTCCTGGGCGTCGTTCAACCTTAATGAACGGGACCATGATGAATACTACAACCAGTTCTCTAACGCCGTGCTGTGGCCGGCTTTCCACTATCGCCTTGATCTGGTCAGCTTTCAGCGCGAAGCCTGGGAGGGATATCTGCGGGTTAACGCCATGCTGGCGGACAAGCTTCTGCCGCTGATTGAGCCAGACGATACGCTGTGGATCCATGATTACCATCTTCTGCCCTTCGCCAGCGAGCTGCGCAAGCGCGGGGTGAACAATCGCATCGGGTTTTTCTTACATATTCCGTTCCCGACGCCGGAGATTTTTAACGCTCTGCCGCCGCACGCTGAGCTGCTGGAGCAACTGTGCGATTACGATCTGCTGGGCTTCCAGACCGAAAGCGACAGAACCGCTTTTCTCGACAGCATTGCTATGCAGACTCGCCTATCCGACCTCGGCGATAAACGCTATCAGGCATGGGGTAAGGCGTTCAGTACCGAGGTTTATCCGATAGGGATCGATCCGGACGAAATTACGCGCAACGCTAAAGGTCCGCTGCCGCCGAAGCTGGCCCAGCTGAAGAACGAGCTGAAAAATGTGAAGAATATCTTCTCCGTGGAGCGTCTTGACTATTCGAAAGGGTTGCCGGAGCGATTCCTCGCCTACGAGACGCTGCTCGAGAAGTACCCTCAGCACCACGGCAAAATCCGTTATACCCAGATCGCGCCGACCTCCCGCGGCGATGTGCAGGCCTATCAGGATATCCGCCACCAGCTGGAAACCGCAGCCGGACGCATCAACGGACAGTTTGGTCAGCTTGGCTGGACACCGCTCTACTATCTGAATCAGCATTTTGATCGTAAGCTGCTGATGAAGGTCTTCCGCTACTCTGACGTCGGGCTGGTGACGCCGCTACGCGATGGTATGAATCTGGTGGCGAAGGAGTACGTCGCGGCGCAGGATCCGGATAACCCTGGCGTACTGGTCCTGTCGCAGTTTGCCGGGGCGGCGCAGGAGCTGACCAGCGCCCTGATCGTCAATCCTTACGATCGCGACGAGGTTGCCGCCGCGCTGGATCGCGCGCTCAGCATGCCGCTGGCGGAACGTATCGCCCGTCATTCAGCGATGCTGGACGTGATCAGAGAAAATGATATTCATAACTGGCAGGCGCGCTTTGTCGAGGATCTGCAGCATATTTCACCGCGCAGCGAGGAGAGCCGTCTGCGGGGGAAGATAGCCACCTTCCCTAAACTGGCCTAGTTCAGGAAAAGGGCTAACCGGCGTTAGCCCTTTTCAAGGGAAACCAACAGGACATCAACGCCGCAGCTGCCGACGATATTTTTCGCCGAGCAGGTGGCGCGTGAGAAGAGGGAATGGTTGTGATTGCCGCAGATCACCAGATCAACACGGTGCGAGCGGCAGAAGTCCTTAATATGATGGCCTAGCTCGCCGCAGGCGATGGTCATTCTTTCTATTGGGTAGTCCGCGTGGCGAGCCAGCTCATTGAGAAACTCCCGCGTCTCTTCCTGCATCACTTCGCGCAGATTTTCCATCATCGGTGCGGCGAACTGGTTATACAGCTCCGGATCCGTAGCGAGAGTGATTAAGCTCACCTTCGCGTTAACGGGGCGGGCTATCGACACCGCTTTTTTAATTAATACCTGACTCTCCGGCGTTGGCGCGACGGCAACCAGCAGATGGGTATAAGGCATCTGGCCTCCTTGAGATACGCGGAATAACCCTTTCTTCCATTCTTTACTCCTGTTTCCCCGACTGCGCAAGGGCCGATCCCGGGATTTGCGAGCCTGTTCGTTAGTCGGCGACCTTCCAGCCAGATCACATCAATGAACCTGTCTTTTGATTAAAAAGAAATGCTGTTTTATAAATGAGTGAAGTGGCGACGTCATCTCTTTGTCATTTTGCCACCGGCGACTGTTCCGTGGCAAAAGTACAAAGGTAACCTCCTTTCACAGCTTTTAGTGTAGCCAGGTACCCACTCCCTTCCGGTGGCAAATCCGGAACGATTGTCGGCGTTCTTTTAAAAAAAAGACACAGGATCACGGCGATGAAAACACGAAAAATTGGACTGGCTAACTATCTGGCCTACGGCGCGGGCGATTTTCTCGGCGCCGGCACGACGGCGCTAACCGCCGCATGGCTGCTCTACTTTTACACGACCTTTTGCGGACTGACCCCGATTGAGGCCACGCTTATTTTTGCTGCCGCCCGCGTGCTGGACGCGGTGGTAAGCCCGCTGATGGGCTTTCTCACCGATAACTTTGGCACCACCTGGCTTGGTAAGCGCTTCGGCCGCAGAAAATTCTTTATTCTGCTCGGCATCCCCTGCGTATTCAGCTATTCAGCGATGTGGGTCGGCGAGATGGGCTTCTGGTACTACCTGGCGACCTATCTGCTGTTTGATATGGTCTATACCATGATTCTGGTGCCCTATGAGACGCTGGTGCCGGAGATGACCGATGACTTTAAACAGAAAACCAAATTCTCCGGCGCGCGCATTTCGATGGCGCAGATGTCGGCGATTTTAGCCTCCTTCCTGCCGGGGATCCTTCTCTCCTGGCTCGGCAAAGATAATGCCAGCTCGTTCTTCTATGCCAGTCTGGTGTTCTCGGTGCTGTGCGCGGTGATGCTGACTCTGGTCTGGTGTTTCACCTGGGAACGACCGCGGGAGGCGTGGTCGGAAGCGGCCCTGCGGGCGGAAGCGGAAAAACAAAACTTAACCCTTGCTCAGAGCCTCAATCGCCTGGTGATTGAGCTGAGTTCTACGCTGCGGATAAAAATTTTCCGCCAGCACCTCGGCATGTATCTGGGGGGCTATATCGCCCAGGACGTCTTCAATGCCGTGTTTACCTATTACGTGGTCTTTGTTCTGATGCAGGAAGCCGCCGTCGCCTCGAACCTGCTGGGGACGATGGCCATCTTCCAGTTTATTGCAGTAATCGCCATGATCCCGCTGTGCATTCGTTTTGGCCCCGCGCCGTCGTACCGCATGGTGGTGGTCCTGTTTGGCCTGAGCTCACTCTCCTACGCGCTGCTCTATTACGCCGGACTGAGCGACGTCTATTCCTTATTGCTGCTCATCTCTGCTGTCGCCGGACTGGGACGCGGCGGGATAAATTACGTACCGTGGAATACCTACACCTATATTGCCGACGTCGACGAAGCGATCACCGGCCAGCGCCGGGAGGGGATTTTTGCCGGCATCATGACTCTGACCCGCAAAGCCTCGCAGGCGGGGGCGGTGATGCTGGTGGGGATCATTATGCAGTTGTCGGGGTTTGTTTCCGGGCAAAAAATACAGCCTGAAGGGGTCAGCCATACCATTCTGCTGATCCTCAGCGTCGGCACTCTGGTGGTGTTAGCCTGCGGCTTCCTCGTCTCGCTGCGCTTCAAGCTCAACCTGCACACCCACAGCGTCCTGCGCAGCGAGACCCTCAGAATGCGCGAGCTCGGCTACGCTCAGTCGGAACAGACCAGTGCGGAACACCGCGCGGTGGTCGAGCTGCTGGCGGGGATGCCTTACGACTGTCTGTGGGGCAATAACAATATTGGCTATCTGAATCGTCATAAACCTGCTGCCCCGGCGCTCATTAAGGGCGGCGCTTTGAATTCGACATATACCCGAGGTTAACAACATGAAAGTTTGGCCGGTCAAACATAGCCCATTACTGCGTCAGCCTGAGCGTTTTATCGCCCGTAGCGAACTGCAGGCGCTGATCCGCAACGTGACGCAAAACCTGGTGAATATTAAGGATGAGAGCGGGCAATTTTTACTACGCCTGGATGACGGGCGCGTGATCGATACCAAAGGCTGGGCCGGCTGGGAGTGGACCCACGGCGTTGGGCTGTACGGCATCTATCAGTATTACCAGCAAACCGGCGATATCGAGATGCGTGATATCATCGATCGCTGGTTTGCCGACCGCTTCGCCGAGGGAGCAACGACCAAAAACGTCAATACTATGGCCCCGTTTCTGACCCTGGCTTACCGCTTTGAAGAGACCGGCCGTATGGCGTATCTGCCGTGGCTGGAGAGCTGGGCGGAGTGGGCGATGCACGAGATGCCGCGCACCGAGCAGGGCGGTATGCAGCACATGACTCTGGCGGAGGAGAACCATCAGCAAATGTGGGATGACACGCTGATGATGACCGTGTTGCCGTTAGCCAAAATTGGCAAGCTGCTTAACCGCCCCCAGTATGTGGAGGAGGCAACCTACCAGTTCCTGCTCCATGTGCAGAACCTGATGGACCGGGAGACCGGGCTGTGGTTTCACGGCTGGAACTATGAGGGGCGGCATAACTTTGCCCGGGCGCGTTGGGCGCGGGGCAACAGCTGGCTCACCATGGTGATCCCGGATTTTCTGGAACTGGTGGATCTCCCCGAGGGGAACGCGGTACGGCGCTATCTGATTACAGTCCTCGACGCACAGATTGCCGCCTTAGCAGAATGCCAGGACGACAGCGGCCTGTGGCATACCTTGCTGGACGACCCGCACTCTTATCTTGAGGCCTCGGCGACCGCCGGCTTTGCCTACGGGATTCTCAAAGCGGTGCGCAAGCGTTACGTCGGGCAGCACTACGCCGGGGTGGCTGAAAAAGCGATTCGCGGGATTGTGCAGAATATTTCGCCGCAGGGGGAGCTGCTGCAGACCTCATTTGGCACCGGGATGGGGTCAGACCTCGACTTTTATCGCCAGATCCCGCTTACCTCGATGCCCTACGGTCAGGCGATGGCGATCCTTTGTCTGACGGAGTATCTACGCAAGTACTTCTGAGCAGGGCGCCCCGCTGGCGAGGCGCCGAATAAAACTAACCCGGCTTTCGCCGGGTTGCTTGTTACATACGCTCGACGGTTTCGATACCGAGGGTATCGAGACCCAGCTTGAGGGTTTTCGCCGTGAGCAGCGCCAGCTTCAGACGGCTGTTGCGGGTCTCTTCGCTTTCCGCGCTGAGGATCGGGCAGTGCTCGTAGAAGCCGGAGAACAGGCCCGCCAGATCGTAGAGGTAGGCGCACATCACGTGCGGCGTCCCTTCGCGAGCGACCACGGAGAGGGTCTCTTCAAACTGCAGCAGGCGCGCGGCCAGCTGAGCTTCGCGATCTTCGGCGATGACCACCGGCGCGTCGATCATCGCGTTTTCGTCGATGCCGGCTTTGCGGAACACGGAGAGCACGCGGGTATAGGCATACTGCATATACGGCGCGGTGTTGCCTTCGAACGCCAGCATATTATCCCAGTCGAAGACGTAGTCGGTGGTGCGGTTTTTCGACAGGTCGGCATATTTAACCGCGCCGATACCCACCACTTTCGCCAGATTTTCCAGCTCGTCAGCCGACATATCCGGGTTCTTCTCGGCCACCAGGCGACGGGCGCGCTCCAGCGCTTCGTCCAGCAGATCCGCCAGCTTCACGGTACCGCCGGCGCGGGTTTTAAACGGCTTGCCGTCTTTCCCCAGCATCATACCGAACATATGGTGCTCCAGCGGCACGGAGTCCGGCACGTAGCCTGCCTTGCGCACGATGGTCCACGCCTGCATCAGGTGCTGGTGCTGACGAGAGTCGATGTAGTAGAGCACGCGGTCGGCGTGCAGCGTTTCATAGCGATACTTCGCACAGGCGATATCGGTGGTGGTATAGAGGTAGCCGCCATCCTTTTTCTGGATGATGACGCCCATCGGTTCGCCTTCCTTGTTTTTGTACTCATCAAGGAAGACCACGGTAGCGCCTTCGCTCTCAACCGCCAGCCCTTTGGCTTTCAGATCGGCGACGATCCCCGGCAGCATCGGGTTGTACAGGCTCTCACCCATCACGTCATCGCGGGTCAGGGTGACGTTCAGGCGATCGTAGGTGATCTGGTTCTGCGACATGGTGATGTCGACCAGCTTACGCCACATCTGCAGGAAGTACTCATCACCGCCCTGCAGCTTAACCACGTAGCTGCGCGCGCGCTCGGCGAAGGCTTCGTCTTCGTCATAGTGCTTTTTCGCTTCGCGATAGAAACCTTCGAGGTCGGCCAGGGCCATTTCGCCGGCGTTTTCCTGCTGCTGTTTTTCCAGATACGCGATCAGCATCCCGAACTGGGTGCCCCAGTCGCCGACGTGGTTGGCGCGGATCACCTTATGACCCAGGAACTCCAGGGTACGGACTGAAGCATCGCCAATGATGGTCGAACGCAGATGGCCGACGTGCATCTCTTTCGCTACGTTGGGTGCCGAGTAGTCGACGACGATAGTCTGCGCCTGCGGTTTCGTGACGCCCAGGCGCTCAGACTGCAGCGCGCGGTTGACGTTGTCCGCCAGAAACGCGGGGTCGAGGAAAATATTGATAAAGCCCGGCCCGGCGATTTCAACCTTGTTGGCAATGCCGTTGAGGTCAAGATGAGACAGTACCTGCTCTGCAAGTTGTCGCGGCGCCATACCCAGCTTTTTGGCGACAGCCATCACGCCGTTGGCCTGATAGTCGCCGAACTGAACTTTTGCTGACTGGCGGACCTGGGGTTCGCAATCGGCAGGCGCGCCTGCCGCGATCAGGGCCTGGCTGACTTTTTCTGAGAGAAGAGCCTGAATATTCACCGGAATACCTTACGTGTAATGCGCCTGCCCCCGAGGGAGGCGGCGCCATAATGTGGACAAATTAGGGCGGGAGTATACTGCATTTGTCCCCGTCCGTCAGCATTGCGCGCGGCGCGCCGGCGTGCGCAATCCATCGCCGGTCAGTTGCCCATCAGCGGGGCGGCGGTTGGTCCGCAGGCCGAAACACGGTAAATTACCTTTTCATTACTGACGAGCATTATTGACGAGCAAACCCATGGCAAACTGGCAGCAAAATGAACAACTGGCCGATATTACGGCGGATCTCCCGCGATTTTCCGATGCGCTTCAGCGCTTCACTGCGCGACTGGGACTGGAGATCGCCGGGCTCGACGCCGACCATATCTCCCTGCGCTGTCATCAGAATACCACTGCGGAACGCTGGCGCCGCGGTCTGGAGCAGTGCGGCACCCTGCTGTCGGAGAATATGATCAACGGCCGGCCCATTTGCCTGTTCAAACTGGCGGAGCCGGTCTGCGTGGCGCACTGGCGCTTCCATATCGTTGAGCTGCCGTGGCCGGGTGAAAAGCGTTATCCCCATGAAGGCTGGGAGCATATCGAAATCGTCCTGCCCGGCGATCCGGCAACCTTAAATGCCCGCGCTCTGGCGCTGCTGGCCGATGACGGACTCAGCCAGCCGGGGATCGTGGTCAAAACCAGCTCGCCGAAAGGGGAGCATGAGCGCCTGCCGAATCCTACCCTGGCGGTGACCGACGGCAGCGTGACGGTCAAATTTCATCCGTGGTCTATTGAACAAATCGTCGCCAGCGAGCAAGCCGATACGTAACAGTGTGAAGCCGCGCGGCGTCTGCCGCGTGAAATTGTGACATGCTGCAAAGGTTGTCTGGATCAGGGAGAGAGGAATGGCGGTACTGGAAGTGTGTTGCTACAGCATGGCGTGCGCCCGGGAGGCTGAGCGCTGCGGCGCCGATCGTATTGAGCTCTGCGCCGCGCCGCAGGAAGGGGGATTAACCCCCTCTTATGGGGTGCTGGTCTCGGCCCGCGAGGCGATTACTCTCCCGGTGCATCCGATCGTTCGCCCGCGCGGCGGCGATTTCTGCTACACCGAGGAAGAGTTCGCCGCGATGCTTAACGATATTCGCATGGTGCGGGATCTGGGCTTTTCCGGGCTGGTGACCGGCGTGCTGGATGCTGATGGCCAGGTCGATATCCCGCGGATGAAAAAAATAATGGCCGCGGCGGGGCCGCTGGCGGTGACCTTTCATCGCGCGTTCGATCTGTGCGCTGACCCGCGTCAGGCCTGGAAAACGCTGGGGACGCTGGGGGTTAAACGTATCCTGACTTCCGGTCAGCAATCCTCGGCGGAGAAAGGTATTTCATTAATTACGGAACTTATTGCCGCAGGGGATACTCCAATCATTATGGCCGGTGCGGGAGTCCGCGCCGCGAACCTGCCGCTGTTTCTGCAGGCGGGGGTGAAAGAGGTCCATAGCTCGGCTGGCCACTGGTTGCCGTCGGAAATGCGCTTTCGTCATCCGGGCGTTTCGATGTCAGCCGATCCCGATGCCGATGAATACAGACGCTACGCCGTGAATGGCGCAGCGGTGGCGGAGATGAAAAGGATTATCTCCGCCTGGAGAAGTTAAACGGTTTTTTGCTGCACATCATGTCGCCCAATATGATGATTGCCCGTACCAGGCCCCTGCCCATTAAACAGGGGCCTTTTTTTATCTCGCTTTTTTCGCCAGCGACTGCTGGGTTTCCGGTTTGGTGGCAATGATCACAGCCCGTAATGGCGCCGGATAGCCTTCCACCGTTTTGCGCTGATCCTGTGGGTCGAGGAAATCGGCCAGCGATTCGGTCGTCATCCATTCGGTGCGTCGCTGCTCCTCTGTCGAGGTGACGCAGGCGTCGACGATACGCACGTCAATAAACCCGCACTTCTCCAGCCACATTTTCAGGGCCGCCGCCGAGGGGATAAAATAGACGTTGCGCATTTGCGCATAGCGGTCGCCCGGAACCAGCACCGTATTTTCATCTCCTTCAACCACCAGCGTCTCCAGCACCAGCTCGCCCCCTGGCGCCAGCTGATCTTTCAGCTGCCACAGATGGTCCAGCGGCGAGCGGCGGTGGTAGAGCACGCCCATCGAGAACACGGTGTCGAAGGCCTCCAGCGCCGGCAGCTGCTCAATGCCCAGCGGCAGCAAATGCGCCCGCTGGTCGTTACCGAGCAGCTTACGCACCGCTTCAAACTGGCACAGGAACAGCTGGGTGGGATCGATACCGACCGCCAGATGTGCGCCGGCGCCGATCATCCGCCACATGTGATAGCCGCTGCCGCAGCCCACGTCGAGGATAGTCCGGCCAGTGAGATCGGACAGGTGCGGCAGAACGCGCTCCCATTTCCAGTCGGATCGCCATTCGGTATCGATATTGATGCCGTACAGCGAATAAGGGCCTTTGCGCCACGGCATCAGGTTTTTAAGCAGATTTTCGATCCGCCGCTGATGGCCTTCGCTGAGCGGCGTTTCGCTCTCGGCGGTGACGCTGTGCAGAAGATCCAGACGCCAGGGCGTTAGCTCCGGCAGAAATTCTACGGCGCGCTCCCATTCACGAAACTTGCCGTGCAGGGCATCGCGCTGCCAGGCGGCTACCTGGGCAGGCAGCGTCTCCAGCCAGTGAGACAGCGGGCTTTTGGCGATCAGCTGATAGAAGTTACTGAAGTCGTTCATGCCTGCTCCCCGGCTTTCACGGCCACCAGCGAGCCAAAGTTAAAGCACTGGAACCACAGTTCGGCATGTTCAAACCCAGCCTGACGCAGGCGGGCTTTATGGGTTTCGACGGAGTCCGTCAGCATCACATTTTCCAGCATGCTGCGTTTCTGGCTGATCTCCAGTTCGCTGTAGCCGTTGGCGCGCTTAAAGTCATGATGCATATTGAACAACAGTTCGCCAACGTGGGCGTCTTCGAAGCTGAATTTTTCCGAGAGCACCAGCGCGCCGCCCGGATTCAGCCCCTGATAGACTTTATTGAGGATCGCCTGGCGATCGCCCGGCTCAAGGAACTGAATAGTAAAGTTCAGGATCACCAGCGAGGCGTTTTCAATGGTCACGTCGCGGATATCCCCTTCAATCACTTCGACCGGCGTCGGCGCTTTATAAGCGTCAATATGGCGACGGCAGCGCTCCACCATCGCGGGCGAGTTATCGATGGCGATAATGCGACAGCCCGGATGGCTAATATTGCGGCGCACGGAGAGGGTGGCGGCGCCCAGCGAACAGCCAAGATCGTAAACCTGAGTGTTGGGCTGAACGAAGCGCTCGGCCAGCATGCCGATCATCGAGATGATATTGGAGTAGCCGGGCACAGAACGCTGGATCATATCGGGGAAGACTTCAGCAACCCGTTCATCAAAGGTCCAGTCGCCGAGGCTGGCAATCGGCGCGGAAAAAAGCGTATCGCGGTGAGACATAACGTTAAACCCGAAAAAACGAAAACGGCGTATTGTGCGCTAACGGAGGGAGAAAACCAACTCCCAGGGCATATACCAGAGATTGGCCAGCACCATTAGCAACAACGCGCACCAGGTGGCGCTCATGCCGGAGCGGCGCCAGTAGTAGACGCGGTGATGAAAACCCCAGGAGTGCATCAGTCGCCCGACAATTAATAAAATCCCGCAAACGTGCACCATCCAGGTCTGAGCGCCGTTCATCTCCATAAATAACAGCAAAATGAGGCCAATCGGCACATATTCGACGGCATTGCCGTGAACGCGGATGGCAACCTGCAGCTCGCTAAAGCCCCCGTCACCGTAGCCTACATGGTATTGGGTGCGCAGACGCACCACGTCAAATGAGAACTTCACTAACAATAACGCACCTAAAACGGCATACAGCGCGCTGACCATACGAAAACTCCCTTTAACTCTGGCAGATGGCTCCGGATATGATAGCAGGATATCAGAAAAGAGAAGATTGCTGCGGAATCGACGGCGCATTTCCTGCCGCCGGCAGGGCAGCGCGCAGGTCACCCCACAGGGTATCCACCAGCGCCGGGGCGAAAGCAATGTCCGGGGTATGCAGGAACAACCACGGGGTCCCCGACTGATGCCACTTCGCCAGGGTCTGAAGCCAGACGCGAAACAGTTCCCGGTTATGGGCCATATCGTCACCGCCGATAAACCGCACCATTGGCTGTCGGGCGGTCATCACCGCATGTACCGGCACCTTCGGTTTCTTTTGTTGGGCATCGATCATCGCCGGACTGGTGGCCGCAGCGCTATGGACCGGGCGGCTGTCGAGGATCACGCGGTTGACGTTACGCTCGTGCAGCCCGCGGTTGAGCTGCTGTTCCGCTTCCTCTTTGGCGAAAAACTCGGGATGACGAACTTCGACGCCGTAGGTGAAATCCTTCGGCAGTCCGTCGAGAAAATGCCATAGCGCGGGGAGATCGCGAGGACCGAACGTCGCCGGCAGCTGCAGCCAGTACTGGCCGATGCGCGAGGCCAGCGGCGCCAGGCGGGCAAAAAATTCACTGCTTAACTCGTCGCAATGGCGCAGGGCGGCCTGGTGCGAGATGGTGGCCGGAAATTTGAAGCAGAAGCGGAAGTCATCGTGAGTCTGTTCATACCAGCGGGCGACAATCTCCGGCTTCGGTAGCGCATACAGGGTGGTGTTGCCCTCCACACAGTTAAAGTGGCGGGCGTACTCTTCAAGGCTGGTGATGCCAAGGCGCACCCATTTCGGGTGCGACCACTGGGGAAGCCCAATATAAATCATAGCGCCGTGAGGATCTCCTCGGTACTGCGCACCCGGCCGATGCGCGGGAAAATATGCGTCATACTGCACTGATGCTGCTCGGCGGAGGCGGCGCTGCAGGCATCTTCGGCGATGACCAGGTTAAAACCCAGCTCCCAGGCATTGCGGGCGGTGGATTCGACGCCGATGTTGGTGGAGATGCCGCAGAGAATAATGGTGTCGATCCCGCGGCGGCGCAGCTGAAGCTCAAGGTCGGTGCCATAGAACGCGCCCCACTGGCGTTTGGTCACTTCGATATCGCTCTCCTGCTTACCCAGCGTGGCCGGGTAGGTCCACCAGTTTTCGGGCAGCGTATGCGCCCCGGCCTGAGCGTCGACAGGCTGTTTCAGCGCTTCGGCGAAATCGGCCGACCAGCCCACGCGGACCATGATGACCGGCGAACCCTGTTGCCGGCACTTGTCTGCCAGGCGAGCGGCGCGCGCCACCACCTCGTCAGCCCGATGCGGGCCGCCGGCGAAAGGCAGAATGCCTTCCTGCAGATCGATTACCACCAGCGCCGTGTTTTTTGCATTGAGTTCTAACATGGTATCCCCGTATCTTCATCTGTTGTCAGGCGGCTACAATACCTTTGCGGCTTCAGCAAAAGAGTAACAAATTTTGTTAATTTATGTGAGTGTGGACGTTAAGCGCGCAGCAAAGCAGCGTACATCGTGCGTCGGACTTATCGAACGACAGAATTTCCAGTATAATAGCCGCCTTTTTTCATTCAGTTGTGACATCAGCTAAAGCTGCGACCTCGTCGCCTGCAGGGCAGACGACAATCCGCCGACGGCTAAGTTAAGGGATATCTCATGCGTACAGAATATTGCGGACAGCTTCGACAGTCCCACGTTGGGCAGCAGGTGACTCTGTGTGGTTGGGTCAACCGCCGTCGCGATCTCGGTAGCCTCATTTTTATCGATATGCGCGACCGCGAAGGCATCGTTCAGGTGTTTTTCGATCCGGATCGTGCGGATGCGTTGAAGTTAGCCTCTGAACTGCGTAATGAGTTCTGCATTCAGGTCACTGGCACCGTTCGCGCGCGTGAAGAGAAAAACATCAACGCGGACATGGCCACCGGCGCTATCGAAGTGCTGGCTTCCGATCTGACGATCATTAACCGCTCAGAATCGCTGCCGCTGGACTCCAATCACGTCAACACCGAAGAAGCGCGTCTGAAATACCGCTACCTCGACCTGCGTCGTCCGGAGATGGCGCAGCGCCTGAAAACCCGCGCGAAAATTACCAGCTTTGTGCGCCGCTTTATGGACGACCATGGCTTCCTCGACATCGAAACCCCGATGCTGACTAAAGCCACCCCGGAAGGCGCCCGCGATTACCTCGTGCCTTCCCGCGTGCACAAAGGCAAATTCTACGCGCTGCCGCAGTCGCCGCAGCTGTTCAAACAGCTGCTGATGATGTCCGGCTTCGACCGCTACTATCAGATCGTCAAATGCTTCCGCGATGAAGACCTGCGTGCCGACCGTCAGCCTGAATTCACCCAGATCGACGTGGAAACCTCCTTTATGACCGCGCCGCAGGTGCGTGAGATCATGGAGGCGATGGTGCGTCAGCTGTGGCTGGAAGTGAAAGGCGTCGACCTGGGCGAGTTCCCGATCATGACCTTCGCCGAAGCCGAACGTCGCTATGGCTCCGATAAACCGGATCTGCGTAACCCGATGGAGCTGGTGGACGTCGCCGACCTGCTGAAGTCTGTGGAATTCGCGGTCTTTGCCGGCCCGGCCAACGATCCGAAAGGGCGCGTGGCGGCCCTGCGCGTCCCGGGCGGGGCCTCTCTGACCCGCAAGCTGATTGACGAATACGGCAACTTTGTGAAGATCTACGGCGCGAAAGGGCTGGCCTATATTAAAGTGACCGAGCGTGCCAAAGGCATGGACGGGATCAACAGCCCGGTGGCCAAATTCCTGACCGCTGAAATCGTGGAAGCGATCCTTGACCGCACCGGCGCGCAGGATGGAGACATGATCTTCTTCGGCGCCGACAACAAGAAAGTAGTGGCCGACGCGCTGGGCGCGCTGCGTCTGAAGCTGGGTAAAGACCTGAGTCTGACTGACGAGAGCAAATGGGCGCCGCTGTGGGTGATCGACTTCCCGATGTTCGAAGACGACGGCGAAGGCGGCCTGACGGCGATGCACCATCCGTTCACCTCGCCGAAAGATATGACCGCGGATGAGCTGAAAGCCGCGCCGGAAGAGGCTGTAGCCAACGCCTACGATATGGTTATTAACGGTTATGAAGTCGGCGGCGGTTCGGTGCGAATCCACCGCGGCGAGATGCAGCAGACCGTATTTGGTATTCTGGGCATTAACGAACAGGAACAGCGTGAGAAATTCGGCTTCCTGCTGGATGCACTGAAGTACGGTACGCCGCCGCATGCGGGTCTGGCCTTCGGTCTTGACCGTCTGACCATGCTGCTGACCGGTACCGATAACATCCGCGACGTTATCGCTTTCCCGAAAACCACCGCGGCCGCCTGCCTGATGACCGAAGCGCCAAGCTTCGCCAATCCGGCGGCGCTCGGTGAACTGGGTATTCAGGTTGTGGAGAAAGAGGCAAAAGCGTCTCTGGAGAACAAGTAATATGTCATTTAAGCTGCCCGTTTCGGTGCTGGTGGTGATTTACGCCGAAGATACGAAACGGGTGCTGATGTTGCAGCGGCGCGACGATCCCGCGTTCTGGCAGTCGGTCACCGGCAGCCTGGAAGCTGGAGAGACCGCGCTGCAGGCCGCCGCGCGTGAAGTAAAGGAAGAGGTCGCCATTGACGTTGCCTGCGAGCAACTGACCTTAATCGACTGTCAGCGCACGGTGGAGTTCGAGATATTTTCTCATTTGCGTCATCGCTATGCGCCGGGTGTAGAGCGCAATACGGAATTCTGGTTCTGTCTTGCGCTGCCTCATGAGCGGGAGATTACTTTCACCGAACATCTGGCCTATCGCTGGGTCAGCGCGACGGAAGCCGCTGCGCTGACCAAGTCGTGGAGCAACCGGCAGGCGATTGAAGAATTTGTAATTAACGCCGCCTGAAAGGGCGCGCTTTTTGGAGAGTTTTTTATGGCAGGTCATAGTAAATGGGCCAACACCAAACACCGCAAAGCGGCACAGGATGCCAAACGCGGTAAAATCTTTACGAAAATCATTCGCGAGCTGGTCACCGCCGCGCGTCTGGGCGGCGGCGATCCGGCTTCCAACCCGCGTCTGCGTGCGGCCGTTGATAAAGCGCTGTCTAACAACATGACTCGCGACACCCTGAACCGCGCCATCGCGCGCGGCGTCGGCGGCGATGAAGACGCGAACATGGAAACCATCATTTATGAAGGCTACGGTCCTGGCGGCACCGCGGTGATGGTGGAATGTCTGTCCGACAACCGTAACCGTACCGTTGCGGAAGTGCGTCACGCCTTCACCAAAACCGGGGGTAACCTCGGCACCGATGGTTCCGTCTCCTACCTGTTCAGCAAGAAAGGCGTTATCTCCTTCGAGAAAGGCGATGAAGACACTATCATGGAAGCGGCGCTGGAAGCAGGCGCAGAAGACGTGGTGACCTATGACGACGGCGCCATCGACGTCTACACCGCCTGGGAAGAGATGGGCGCCGTGCGCGACGCGCTGGAAGCCGCCGGCCTGAAAGCCGACGCTGCCGAAGTCTCAATGATTCCGTCCACCAAAGCGGATATGGATGCCGAGACGGCGCCGAAGCTGCTGCGTCTGATCGATATGCTCGAAGACTGCGACGACGTGCAGGAAGTGTACCATAACGGCGAGATCTCCGACGAGGTCGCAGCCACCCTGTGATGCAGCCGCATCCACGGTTAACCGGAGGCGCGTGATGGCTATTATTCTCGGCATTGACCCGGGGTCGCGCGTTACCGGTTATGGCGTGATCCGCCAGGTTGGGCGGCAGCTGAGCTACCTGGGCAGCGGATGCATCCGCACCAAAGTGGACGATCTGCCGTCGCGGCTGAAGCTGATCTACGCCGGGGTGACGGAGATCATCACCCAGTTCCAGCCCGACTATTTCGCCATTGAGCAGGTCTTTATGGCCAAGAATGCCGACTCGGCGTTAAAGCTCGGGCAGGCGCGTGGGGTGGCGATCGTCGCAGCGACCAATCAGGCGCTGCCGGTGTTTGAATACGCCGCCCGTCAGGTCAAGCAGACCGTGGTCGGGATTGGCAGCGCCGAAAAGAGCCAGGTCCAGCATATGGTACGCACCTTGCTCAAGCTGCCCGCCAATCCGCAGGCGGATGCGGCGGATGCGCTGGCGATCGCCATCACCCATTGCCATGTCAGCCAGAATGCCGCTCAGATCAGCGAGGCCCGGCTCAATCTGGCGCGGGGGCGCTTACGATAATCGCAAATCAGGCTGGATATCTATCCAGCCTTTTTTTATGATACCGCCTGATACTTAGACCATAACGCAGGAGCCCCACGTGATAGGCAGACTCAGAGGCATCATTCTCGAAAAACAACCCCCGCTGGTGTTGCTGGAAACGGCGGGCGTCGGCTATGAAGTGCATATGCCAATGACCTGCTTCTATGAGCTGCCGGAGGCCGGGCAGGAGGCGATCGTCTTCACCCACTTTGTGGTGCGTGAAGATGCCCAGCTGCTGTATGGGTTTAACAACAAACAGGAACGTACCCTGTTTAAAGAGCTGATTAAAACCAACGGCGTGGGGCCCAAGCTGGCGCTGGCGATCCTCTCCGGCATGTCGGCGCAGCAGTTCGTCAACGCCGTTGAACGGGAAGAGGTCGCCTCGCTGGTGAAGCTGCCGGGGATTGGCAAAAAAACCGCTGAACGTCTGATCGTTGAGATGAAAGACCGCTTCAAAGGGCTGCACGGCGACCTGTTCACCCCGGCGGCCGATCTGGTGCTGACCTCGCCGGCAGGCCCAACGGCGGACGACGCCGAGCAGGAAGCGGTTGCCGCGCTGGTCGCGCTGGGCTATAAACCGCAGGAGGCCAGCCGGATGGTCAGCAAGATCGCGCGTCCGGACGCCAACAGTGAAACGCTAATTCGCGAAGCGCTGCGCGCTGCGTTGTGAGGTAAGGGATGATTGAAGCAGACCGGCTGGTATCGGCAGACAGCAGCGGCTTTGAAGAGGCCGCTGACCGCGCCATCCGCCCAAAATTGCTGGCAGAGTATGTCGGCCAGCCGCAGGTGCGTTCGCAGATGGAGATCTTTATCCAGGCGGCGAAGCTGCGCGGCGACGCCCTCGATCACCTGCTGATTTTTGGCCCGCCAGGGTTGGGGAAAACCACCCTGGCCAATATCGTCGCCAATGAAATGGGGGTGAATCTGCGTACCACCTCCGGCCCGGTGCTGGAGAAGGCGGGCGATCTCGCCGCGATGCTCACCAACCTCGAACCGCACGATGTTCTGTTTATCGATGAGATCCATCGCCTCTCGCCGGTGGTGGAAGAGGTGCTCTATCCGGCAATGGAAGACTACCAGCTGGATATTATGATTGGCGAAGGTCCCGCGGCGCGTTCCATCAAGATCGATCTGCCGCCGTTTACCCTGATCGGCGCCACCACCCGCGCCGGTTCGTTGACCTCGCCGCTGCGCGACCGCTTTGGCATCGTGCAGCGTCTGGAGTTCTATCAGATCCCCGATCTGCAGCATATTGTCAGCCGCAGCGCCCGCCATATGGGGCTGGAGATGAGCGACGAGGGCGCGCTGGAAGTAGCCCGCCGTTCACGCGGCACGCCGCGTATTGCCAACCGTCTGCTGCGCCGGGTGCGTGACTTTGCGGAAGTGCGCCACGACGGCACCATCTCCGCCGATATTGCCGCCCAGGCGCTGGATATGCTTAACGTCGATGCGGAAGGGTTCGACTATATGGACCGTAAGCTGCTGCTGGCGGTGATAGATAAGTTCTTTGGCGGCCCGGTGGGGCTGGATAACCTCGCCGCCGCGATTGGCGAAGAGCGGGAAACCATTGAAGATGTACTGGAGCCCTACTTAATTCAGCAGGGCTTTCTGCAGCGTACGCCGCGGGGAAGAATGGCGACGGTGCGCGCCTGGAATCATTTCGGGATTACGCCGCCGGAAATGCCGTAGCGCGTTGCGGTTGAGCAGTTCATGGTGAAGCCCGGTCAGCAGCGTGACCGGGCTTTTTCATTTTCAGCTGGCGGCTTTTTTCGTCATGCTGAGAATAAACAGCACCGCGGCGCAGAGCACCACCGACGGCCCGGCCGGGGTATCATAGAAAGCCGAGAAGGTTAACCCGCCGGTAACGGCCAGCATGCCCACGCCCACCGCCACGGCGGCCATCTGCTCCGGCGTACGGGCAAAACGGCGGGCGGTGGCGGCCGGGATAATCAGCAGGGAAGTAATGATCAGCGCCCCGACGAACTTCATCGCCACGCCGATAGTCAGGGCGGTGACCAGCATCAACAGCAGCTTGACCCGCTGCAGCTTCACGCCGTCGACAAACGCCAGGTCCGGACTGATGGTCATCGCCAGCAGATTCCGCCACTGCCAGAGCAGAATGCCGATCACAATCACCACGCCAATGGCAATGGCGATCAGGTCCTGCGGCGTAACCGCCAGCAGATCGCCGAACAGGTACGCCATCAGATCGACGCGGACGTTAGACATCAGACTGACCACCACCAGCCCCAGGGACAGCGCGCTGTGCGCCATGATGCCCAGCAGGGTATCGATCGCCAGATGCGGTCGTTTTTCCAGCCACACCAGCCCGCCGGCCAGCAGCAGGGTCACGACGATCACCGCATAGAACGGATTGACGTTAAGCAATAAACCGAAAGCGACGCCGAGCAGAGACGCATGCGCCAGCGTGTCGCCGAAATAAGACATGCGGCGCCAGACCACAAAGGAGCCCAGCGGACCAGCGGCGCAGGCCAGCATCATCCCGGCAAGCCAGCCAGGTAACAGAAGTTCAATCATTAGCGGCTGTTTCCCCGACGCAGTACAATTCGCCCCTGAAGGTCGTGGCGGTGATTATGGTGGTGGCGGTATATCCCCAGCTGTTCCGCGCCGCGCGGTCCGAACATGGAGATAAACTCCGGGTGCATGGAGACCACCTCCGGTGCGCCAGAGCAGCAGATATGCTGGTTCAGGCACAAAACTTCGTCGGTTTTGGCCATCACCAGATGCAGATCGTGGGATACCATTAGCACCGCGCAGTCCAGTTCATGGCGCAGCTGGTTGATAAGATCGTAGAGCGCCACCTGGCCGTTGACGTCAACACCCTGGGTCGGTTCATCCAGCACCAGCAGCTGCGGACGGTTGAGCAGGGCGCGGGCCAGCAGTACGCGCTGCGTTTCGCCGCCGGAGAGCTTTTGCATCGGCGCATCGATCAGATGCCCCGCCTGCACGCGCTTCAGCGCCGGCAGGATGTCGTCTTTACGGGTGCCCGGGCGCAAACGCAGGAAGCGGCTAACGGTCAGCGGCAGCGTGGCGTCCAGATGCAGTTTCTGCGGCACATAGCCGATGCGCAGGCGTGCGTCACGCTTGATAACACCCTCTGTCGGTGCTACCAGCCCGAGAACCACCCGCACAAGGGTCGATTTGCCGGCGCCGTTGGGGCCCAGCAGGGTTAAGATTTTGCCTGGCGTGAGAGCCAGCGAGATGTCAGACAACACGCGGCGTTGGCCAAAGGCCACCGAGACATTTTCCAGCGTTACAAGGTTTGTCATAGTAATTTAGGGGTTGCACAAGCTAGTGAATGTTATAATATCACATCACACTCACTTATTTCGATGACTAGACGCATTATGTTACATAAAAATACGCTTCTTTGCGCTGGACTTGGCGCTGTTTTTTTGTTCGCGCAGGTACCGCTGGCCAGCGCCGCCGTGGTGACTTCTATGAAACCGCTGGGCTTTATTGCGGCGGCCATCGCCGATGGGGTGACCGAGACCCAGGTGCTGCTGCCCGATGGCGCCTCCGAGCATGATTATTCCCTCCGTCCTTCTGATGTAAAACGCTTACAGAACGCAGACTTAGTGGTGTGGATTGGTCCGGAAATGGAAGCCTTTATGGATAAGTCGACGCAAAGCATTGCGGCGAATAAAAAGGTGACGATTGCCGAGCTGGATGGGGTCAAACCGCTGCTCATCACCGGGGCGGACGACGATGACGATCACCATGGTCATGGCCATGGCGCAGCAGAAAAAGGTGACGGCGATCACCATCACGGTATTTACAATATGCATCTGTGGTTATCCCCAGAGATAGCGCGGCTTTCGGCGGTTGCAATCCACGATAAATTATTGGAACTTATGCCGCAGAGTCGAGCCAAACTCGACAGCAACCTGCAGCAGTTCGAGACCGCGCTGGCGGCGACCGACAAGCAGGTGAGCAATGAGCTGGCACCGCTGAAAGGGAAGGGCTATTTCGTTTTTCATGACGCCTACGGTTACTTTGAAAAACACTACGGTTTGACCTCGCTGGGGCACTTTACCGTCAACCCTGAAATACAGCCCGGTGCGCAGCGTTTACACGAAATCAGAACACAACTGGTTGAGCAGAAAGCCACTTGCGTTTTTGCTGAGCCACAGTTCAGGCCAGCGGTTATCGAAGCTGTTGCCCGGGGCACGTCTGTGCGCATGGGGACCCTGGATCCACTGGGGACAGGAATTACGCTGGGTAAAACGAGTTACCCGCAATTCCTCACCCAACTGGCGAATCAGTATTCGAGCTGCCTGAAAGGAGATTAACGAGGAAGTGAATACGTGCAACAGATAGCCCGCGCTGTCACTCAGGCATTCAACAATCTGCCACGACCTCATCGCGTCATGCTGGGGTCGCTTAGCGTTCTTACCTTAGCGGTCGCCGTCTGGCGACCCTACATTTACCACCCGGAATCCGCCCCCATCGTCAGAACCATTGAACTGGAAAAAAGCGAGATCCGCTCCCTGCTGCCGGAAGCCTCCGAGCCGATCGACCAGGCCCCACAGGAAGAAGAAGCCATTCCTCAGGATGAGCTCGACGAAAAAGCCGATAGCGATGCCGGCGGTCACGAATATGTGGTGTCGACCGGCGATACGCTCAGCAGCATCCTGAACCAGTACGGTATCGATATGGGCGATATCGCCCAGCTCTCCTCCGCCGATAAAGAGCTGCGCAACCTGAAGATTGGCCAGCAGCTCTCCTGGACCCTGACCGCCGACGGCGATCTGCAGAGCCTGACCTGGGAGATGTCCCGCCGCGAGACCCGCACCTATACCCGTGTGGATAACGGTTTTAAAATGAGCAGCGAGCTGCAGAAAGGCGATTGGGTCAACAGCGTGCTGAAGGGCACCGTCGGCGCCAGCTTTGTCTCCAGCGCGCGTGATGCCGGGCTGACCAGCACGGAAATCAACGCGGTGATCAAGGCCATGCAGTGGCAGATGGATTTCCGTAAGCTGAAGAAAGGCGACGAATTCTCGGTATTGATGTCGCGCGAAATGCTCGACGGCAAACGTGAGCAAAGCCAGTTACTCGGCGTGCGTCTTCGCTCTGACGGTAAGGATTACTATGCCATCCGCGCCGAAGACGGCAAATTCTACGACCGCAACGGGACGGGTCTGGCGAAGGGCTTTATGCGCTTCCCAACGGCGCGTCAGTTCCGCGTCTCCTCTAACTTTAATCCGCGTCGTCTGAACCCGGTCACCGGCCGCGTCGCGCCGCACCGTGGCGTCGATTTCGCGATGCCGCAGGGAACGCCAGTGCTGGCGGTGGGCGATGGTGAAGTAGTCGTGGCCAAACGCAGCGGCGCTGCCGGGTATTACGTCGCGATCCGCCACGGTCGCACCTATACCACTCGCTACATGCACCTGCGTAAGCTGTTAGTGAAGCCGGGGCAGAAAGTGAAGCGCGGGGATCGCATTGCGCTGTCGGGGAATACCGGACGCTCTACCGGGCCACACCTGCACTACGAAGTGTGGATCAACCAGCAGGCGGTCAACCCGCTGACGGCTAAGCTGCCGCGTACCGAAGGGCTGAGCGGTTCCGACCGGACCGACTATCTGGCGCAGGTCAAAGAGGTCGTTCCGCAGCTGCGGTTTGACTAACCACCGGTCAGTGGAAAGCCGGTGCCCCAGGGCGCCGGCTTTTTCTTTTGTAGGATACCCGACGTCTCGCTACACTATCCCATTATCTTGATTAAGCAGTCGATCTGCGGATTGGGCATGGAAACGAAAAAAAATAATATTGAGTTTATCCCTAAGTTTGAAAAATCCTTTTTACTGCCGCGCTACTGGGGCGCCTGGCTGGGGGTCTTTGCCTTCGCCGGTATTGCGCTGACGCCGCCATCCTTTCGCGATCCGCTCCTCGGCAAACTCGGTCGTCTGGTAGGGCGTCTGGCGAAAAGCTCGCGCCGCCGGGCGCAGATTAATTTGCTGTACTGCTTCCCGGAAAAAAGCGAGTACGAGCGGGAAGCGATTATCGACGCCATGTATGCCTCGGCGCCGCAGGCGATGGTGATGATGGCCGAGCTGGGCCTGCGCGATCCGCAGAAAATCCTTGCCCGCGTCGACTGGCAGGGGAAAGCGATCATCGACGAGATGCAGCGCAATAATGAGAAGGTGATTTTTCTCGTTCCGCATGCATGGGGTGTGGATATCCCGGCGATGCTGATGGCCTCCGGCGGGCAGAAGATGGCGGCGATGTTCCATAACCAGGGTAACCCGGTGTTCGATTACGTGTGGAATACCGTGCGTCGTCGTTTTGGCGGGCGTATGCACGCGCGCAACGATGGGATCAAACCGTTTATTCAGTCGGTGCGCCAGGGCTACTGGGGCTACTATCTGCCCGATCAGGATCACGGCGCCGAACACAGCGAGTTTGTGGATTTCTTTGCTACCTACAAGGCCACGCTGCCGGCGATTGGCCGCTTAATGAAAGTGTGCCGCGCCCGCGTCGTACCGCTGTTCCCGGTCTACGATGGTAAGACGCACCGCCTGACGGTGCTGGTGCGCCCGCCGATGGACGATCTGCTGGACGCTGACGATACGACCATCGCCCGGCGGATGAACGAAGAAGTGGAAGTGTTTGTTAAGCCGCACACCGAGCAGTATACCTGGATCCTGAAGCTGCTGAAAACGCGCAAGCCGGGTGAAATTGAGCCCTACAAACGCAAAGAGCTGTTCCCGAAAAAGAAATAAAAAAAGCCTCCGTCAGGAGGCTTTTTTATCTCTACCGTGCTTACTCGACGGTGAGGATACGGGTGGTGTTGGTGCTGCCGATGGTGCTCATCACGTCACCCTGGGTCACGACCACGAGGTCGCCGGAGACCAGATAGCCTTTGTCCCGCAGCAGATTGACGGCGTCGTGCGCGGCGGCCACCCCGTCATTCTGGCTGTCGAAGAACACCGGCGTCACCCCGCGGTAGAGGGCGGTCAGGTTCAGGGTGCGCTCGTGGCGGGAGAGGGCGAAAATCGGCAGACCGGAGCTAATGCGCGAAGTCATCAGCGCGGTACGGCCCGATTCGGTCATGGTGATGATGGCGGTGATGCCTTTCAGGTGGTTGGCGGCATACATCGCCGACATGGCAATCGCTTCTTCCACGTTGTCGAACTGGACGTCCAGACGGTGTTTGGAGACGTTGAGGCTAGGGATTTTTTCCGCGCCCAGACACACGCGCGCCATCGCGGCCACGGTTTCCGAAGGATACTGACCGGCAGCGGTCTCCGCGGAGAGCATCACCGCATCGGTACCATCCAGCACGGCGTTGGCCACGTCCATCACTTCCGCGCGAGTCGGCATCGGGTTGGTGATCATCGACTCCATCATCTGGGTGGCGGTAATGACGGAACGGTTCAGCTGACGGGCACGACGGATCAGCGCTTTCTGGATGCCCACCAGCTCAGGATCGCCGATCTCGACGCCGAGGTCGCCACGGGCAACCATTACCACATCGGAGGCGAGGATCACGTCGTCCATCGCATCCTGATCGCAAACCGCTTCGGCACGCTCAACTTTGGCGACGATTTTCGCATCGCAGCCGGCATCGCGCGCCAGGCGACGGGCGTAGTTTAGGTCTTCGCCGCAGCGCGGGAAAGAGACGGCCAGGTAGTCGACGCCGATTTTTGCGGCGGTGACGATATCAGCTTTATCTTTGTCGGTCAGCGCTTCGGCAGACAGGCCGCCGCCCAGCTTGTTGATCCCTTTGTTGTTGGACAACGGGCCGCCGACGGTCACTTCAGTGAACACTTTCATCCCCTGAACTTCGAGGACTTTCAGCTGCACGCGACCATCGTCGAGCAATAAGATATCGCCCGGCACGACGTCCGCCGGCAGGCCTTTATAGTCGATCCCGACTTTCTCTTTGTCGCCTTCGCCTTTGCCAAGGTTTGCGTCGAGCAGGAATTTATCGCCGACGTTGAGGAAAATTTTGCCTTCTTTGAAGGTCGATACGCGAATTTTTGGTCCCTGGAGGTCGCCGAGGATGGCCACATGACGGCCCAGTTTTGCCGCAATCTCACGCACTTTGTCGGCACGGAGCTGATGATCTTCCGGGGTGCCGTGAGAGAAGTTCATACGTACTACGTTTGCGCCCGCGGCGATAACCTTTTCCAGGTTGTTATCGCGGTCAGTTGCCGGGCCTAAGGTAGTAACGATTTTGGTTCTGCGAAGCCTTCTGGACATGTAATACTCCGTTGACTGATACAACTTTGGTGTTGCGTGAACATGGATTCGGTAGCGCCAGCCTGCAACGTCGCACAGCCGGATCGTTATCGAAGGTGTAATGGGGTACTGCTTGTTATCAACTTTTATTGATTATCACTGGGTACGAATGGTTCTTTATCAAAACGCGATTCCTTCAGCGCTTCCTTGACCCTCTTCAAGTTATCTCTGAATTTTGCCCCCCGACGCAAGGTAAAGCCAGTCGCCAACACGTCAATGACGGTCAACTGGGCCAAACGGGAGACCATCGGCATATAGATGTCGGTATCTTCCGGCACATCAAGGGTAATGGCGAGCGTGGCTTCCCTGGCTAGCGGCGTACCGGCGGAGGTGAGCGCGATCACCATGGCATCGTTTTCACGAGCCAGCTGCGCCAGCTCCACCAGGCTCTTGGTTCTTCCGGTATGCGAGATAATCACCACCACATCATCGTCATCGCAATTCATACAGCTCATCCGTTGCAGGACAATGTCGTCGGAATAGATGACCGGCACGTTAAAGCGGAAAAATTTGTTCATCGCGTCGTGAGCGACCGCCGCTGAGGAGCCGAGGCCGAAAAAGGCGATTTTTTTGGCCTGAGTCAGCAGATCCACCGCGCGATTTACCGCCGACATGTCGAGAGAATGGTGCACCTGATCTAAACTCGCCATGGCCGATTCGAATATTTTTCCCGTGTATGACTCAACGCTGTCGTCTTCATCGACATTCCGGTTAACATAGAGCGTGCCGTGCGCAAGGCTCTGGGCCAGATGCAGTTTGAAGTCAGGGAATCCGCGGGTTTCGAGACTACGGCAGAAGCGATTGACGGTCGGTTCGCTAACGCCGGCCTCAAGGGCGAGGGCGGCGATGCTCGAATGAATGGCCTGCTCGGGGGTGGCGAGGATCACTTCCGCCACTTTGCGTTCAGATTTGCTAAGGTGTTCCAGTCGGGACTGGATTTTTTCCAGCATGTTCATTAGTAACAGGGCGCTCATCAATGGAAACGATTTCATTAATGGGTGAAATCATTGGGCGTTTTAGCAAGAATATACCCCTCCGCAAGCGCAAGCGGTGAGGAATGACGTGAAATGATGTTGTTTTTTTTCATTACATGATCAGGGTCGTATTTTACTGACCTGAACCAGGTACAAACAACGAACAATAACGGCCGAATGCCCAAATCATCGCCGAATGTTTTCACCCTGTGCGGTTTTACCGCCGCAAACGAAGGGGAAGGCTTTCGGGAAATACGTAAACACAGTACAGTGCAGTGTAAGAAAATTACAAATATAGCCTGGCAAAAGCACCAGACTATCAACTGAGGAGAATGACATGGCGGTAACGCAAACGGCCCAGGCATGCGACCTGGTCATTTTCGGCGCGAAGGGCGACCTGGCGCGGCGTAAATTGTTGCCTTCCCTGTATCAGCTTGAAAAGGCGGGCCAGATCCACGCTGACACCAGAATCATTGGCGTCGGCCGTGCCGACTGGGATAAAGCGGCTTATACCAAAGTCGTGCGCGAAGCGCTGGAAACCTTCATGAAGGAAAAAATTGATGAAGGTTTGTGGGATACCCTGAGCGGACGCCTGGAGTTCTGTAATCTTGACGTCAATGACACCAGCGGCTTCACCCGCCTGGGTGAGATGCTGGATCAAAAGAACCGTGTCACCATCAACTATTTCGCTATGCCGCCGAGCACCTTTGGCGCGATCTGTAAAGGGCTGGGCGAAGCGAAGCTTAATGCCAAGCCTGCGCGCGTGGTCATGGAAAAACCGCTCGGCACCTCGCTGGAAACCTCCCGTGAAATCAACGACCAGGTCGGCGAGTTTTTTGAAGAGTGTCAGGTCTACCGTATCGACCACTATCTCGGTAAAGAGACGGTCCTCAACCTGCTGGCGCTGCGCTTCGCCAACTCCCTGTTCGTCAATAACTGGGACTGCCGCACCATCGATCACGTCGAAATCACCGTCGCGGAAGAGGTGGGTATTGAAGGGCGCTGGGGTTACTTCGACCAGGCCGGGCAGATGCGCGACATGATCCAGAACCACCTGCTGCAGATCCTGTGCATGATTGCCATGTCACCGCCGTCCGATCTCAGCGCCGACAGCATCCGTGATGAAAAGGTCAAGGTGCTGAAATCCCTGCGCCGTATTGACCGCTCCAACGTGCGCGAGAAAACCGTTCGCGGCCAGTATACCGCCGGCTTTGCCCAGGGCAAAAAAGTGCCTGGCTATCTCGAAGAGGAGGGGGCCAACAAGACCAGCAACACCGAAACCTTCGTGGCGATCCGCGTCGATATCGATAACTGGCGCTGGGCTGGCGTACCGTTCTATCTGCGCACCGGCAAACGTCTGCCGACCAAATGCTCAGAGGTAGTGGTTTACTTCAAAACCCCGGAACTGAATCTGTTTAAAGAGACCTGGCAGGAGCTGCCGCAGAACAAGCTGACCATTCGCCTGCAGCCGGACGAAGGGGTAGATATCCAGGTACTGAACAAAGTGCCGGGCCTCGATCATAAACATAACCTGCAGATCACTAAACTGGATCTGAGCTACTCCGAAACCTTCAACCAGACGCATCTGGCCGATGCCTATGAACGTCTGCTGCTGGAGACCATGCGTGGCATCCAGGCGCTGTTCGTTCGCCGCGACGAAGTAGAAGAGGCGTGGAAATGGGTTGACTCCATTACCGAAGCCTGGGCAGCCGACCGCGATGCGCCGAAACCGTATCAGGCCGGGACCTGGGGACCGGTTGCGTCGGTGGCCATGATCACTCGCGACGGTCGTTCATGGAACGAGTTCGAGTAAGGCTGGAGGCTAATCCGTCAGGGTTATTTTACCGGTAACATGATCTGACGCAGAAAGTCGCACGCTTTTTAATCTTTTAAGCCCCGTGAGGATTCACCCACGGGGCTTTTTTTATTACACTGCCTGCAGACATTTTGCCCCTGAGCGCTGGTGTTTGTGGCCTTTACCACGTCAACACGTCATCACGCAGCGGCCGGACAGATAAAAATTTGAGGAGCCTTTATGAATTCGACAATGTTACGGGTAACAAATCGCATTATCGAACGGTCGCGTGACACCCGCGCGGCTTACCTCGCAAGGATTAACCAGGCCAAAACCGACACCGTGCATCGTGCGCAACTGGCCTGCGGCAATCTGGCTCACGGATTCGCGGCCTGCCAGGCTGACGACAAAGCCTCCCTGAAGAGCATGTTGCGCAACAACATTGCCATCATCACCTCCTACAACGACATGTTGTCCGCTCACCAGCCCTATGAACACTACCCGGAGATCATCCGCAAAGCGCTGCACAGCGCCAATGCGGTCGGCCAGGTCGCCGGCGGCGTGCCGGCGATGTGCGACGGCGTAACGCAGGGGCAGGACGGGATGGAGCTTTCACTCCTGAGCCGCGAGGTGATCGCTATGTCCGCCGCCATCGGCCTGTCGCATAACATGTTCGACGGGGCCCTGTATCTCGGGGTCTGCGATAAAATTGTTCCCGGTCTGACCATGGCGGCGCTCTCATTTGGCCATCTGCCGTCGGTCTTTATTCCCTCCGGTCCGATGGCCAGCGGCCTGCCGAATAAAGAGAAGGTTCGCATTCGCCAGCTGTATGCAGAAGGGAAAGTTGACCGTATGGCGCTCCTGGAGTCCGAAGCCGCCTCTTATCACGCGCCGGGGACCTGTACTTTCTACGGAACGGCGAACACCAACCAGATGGTGGTCGAATTTATGGGCATGCAGCTGCCGGGCTCGTCCTTTGTCCATCCGGATGCTCCGCTGCGGGAAGCACTGACCGCCGCCGCCGCGCGCCAGGTCACCCGCATGACCGGCAACGGCAATGAGTGGATGCCGCTGGGCAAAATGTTTGACGAAAAAGTGGTGGTCAACGGCATCGTGGCGCTGCTGGCGACCGGTGGCTCCACCAACCACACTATGCACCTGGTGGCGATGGCCCGCGCGGCGGGAATTATCATTAACTGGGACGATTTCTCCGACCTGTCAGACGTGGTGCCGCTGCTGGCGCGCCTCTATCCCAACGGCCCGGCGGATATCAACCACTTCCAGGCGGCAGGCGGCGTTCCGGTACTGGTGCGCGAGCTGCTGAAAGGCGGCCTGCTGCATGAGGATGTTCACACCGTGGCCGGCTTTGGCCTGTCGCGCTACACCCTGGAGCCATGGCTGAATAACGGCGAGCTGGACTGGCGCGAAGGGGCGACAGCGCCATTGGACGACCAGGTCATCGCGACCTTTGAAAAACCATTCTCCCGCCACGGCGGCACCAAGGTGCTGAGCGGCAACCTGGGACGCGCGGTGATGAAAACTTCGGCGGTCCCGGTGGAGAACCAGGTGATTGAAGCGCCGGCGGTGGTATTTGAGAGCCAGCACGACGTGTTGCCGGCCTTTGAAGCGGGGCTGCTGGACAAAGACTGCGTGGTGGTGGTCCGTCATCAGGGGCCAAAAGCGAACGGGATGCCAGAATTACATAAACTTATGCCGCCACTTGGTGTATTATTGGACCGCCGTTTCAAAATAGCGCTGGTGACCGATGGCCGACTCTCTGGCGCCTCCGGTAAAGTCCCGTCAGCCATTCACGTCACGCCTGAAGCGTATGATGGCGGCTTGCTGGCGAAAGTGCGCGATGGCGATCTTATTCGCGTGAACGGACAGACGGGGGAACTGACGCTGCTGGTGGATGAGGCCGAACTGGCGGCGCGTCAGCCGCATATCCCTGACCTCAGCGCGTCGCGCGTGGGAACCGGTCGGGAGATGTTTGGGGCGCTGCGTGAGAAGCTCTCTGGCGCGGAGCAGGGCGCAACCTGCATCACTTTTTAAGACGATTTAATTTCTAGATCTGGCGAGAGAAAATCCTGATGAAAAACTGGAAAACAACAGCAGAAGCAATCCTCACCTCCGGTCCGGTTGTCCCGGTTATCGTAGTGAAAAAGCTGGAACACGCGGTACCGATGGCGAAAGCGCTGGTGGCGGGCGGCGTTCGCGTGCTGGAAGTGACTCTGCGCACCGAGTGCGCCCTGGAGGCGATCCGCGCGATTGCCAAAGAAGTTCCGGACGCGATTGTCGGCGCGGGCACGGTTACCAACGTTGAGCAGTTGAAAGCGGTAACGGAAGCCGGCGCGCAGTTCGCTATCAGCCCGGGTCTTACCGAATCCCTGCTGAAAGCGGCGACCGAAGACGGCACCATCCCGCTGATCCCGGGGATCAGCACGGTATCTGAGCTGATGCTGGGTATGCAGTATGGCCTGAAAGAGTTTAAATTCTTCCCGGCGGAAGCTAACGGCGGCGTGAAAGCCCTGCAGGCGATTGCGGGTCCGTTCGGCCACATTCGTTTCTGCCCGACCGGCGGTATCTCTCCGGCCAACTACCGTGACTACCTGGCGCTGAACAGCGTACTGTGCATCGGCGGTTCCTGGCTGGTGCCAGCCGACGCCCTCGAAGCCGGCGACTACGATCGCATCACCACCCTCGCGCGAGAAGCGGTGGAAGGCGCGAAATAAACCACGCCTCCAGGTCAACAACCCGGTCTGCGGCAACGCGACCGGGTTTTTTGTCTTTACCCTTCGACGATGACCGCCGCGGCGGCGGCTTTAGCGCGCGCCACGGCCTCCTCAACCGAATCGGCGACGGCGAGGGTTACCCCCAGGCGGCGGGTACCGTCAATCTCCGGCTTGCCGAACAGACGCAGCTGCAGGCCAGCCCCGACGGCCGACTGCAGCTGGCCAAAGCTGACGTTCTGGCTGGACAACTGCGGAAGGATCACCGCGGAGGCGGCCGGGCCATACTGGCGGATAGCGCCGACGGGTAGCCCGAGGAAGGCGCGAACGTGCAGGGCGAATTCCGAGAGATCCTGGGAGATAAGCGTCACCATCCCGGTGTCGTGTGGTCGCGGGGAGACTTCGCTGAAGATCACCTCGTCGCCGCATACGAACAGCTCCACGCCAAACAGACCATAACCTCCCAGCGCCAGCACCACCTTGCGGGCGATGGTCTGGGCACGCTCGAGGGCCAGGTCGCTCATCTGCTGCGGCTGCCAGGACTCACGGTAATCGCCGTCTTCCTGGCGATGGCCAACCGGAGCGCAGAAATGCACGCCGTCGACGGCGCTGACGGTGAGCAGGGTGATTTCGAAATCGAAGTTCACCACCCCCTCGACGATCACCCGTCCGGCGCCAGCGCGGCCGCCCTGCTGCGCATAGCGCCAGGCTTCGCTGAGCTGGTCAGCCGAGCGGATAAAGCTCTGGCCTTTGCCGGATGAGCTCATCACCGGTTTAACGATGCATGGCAAACCGATCTCGGTAACCGCCGCGCGGAAGCCTTCTTCGCTGTCGGCAAAACGATAGCGGGAAGTGGGAAGCTGCAGCTCTTCCGCCGCCAGGCGGCGAATGCCTTCGCGGTTCATGGTGAGCTTTGCCGCCCGCGCCGTGGGGACCACTTTCTGCCCGGCCTGTTCCAGTTCGACCAGGGTGTCGGTAGCGATAGCTTCGATCTCCGGCACGATGTAATCGGGTTTTTCCTGTTCAATCAGGGCGCGCAGGCTCTCGCCGTGCAGCATATTGATGACGTGGGCGCGGTGGGCGACCTGCATCGCCGGGGCATCGGGGTAGCGGTCTACGGCGATGGTTTCAATGCCCAGACGCTGACATTCAATAGCGACTTCTTTACCCAACTCGCCGGAACCTAACAGCATAACTTTGGTGGCTGCCGGGCGCAGCGCGGTGCCTAATACAGTCATAACTCTCATCCGCAGTAAAAATAGATGGCAGCGATTATAAACGAAAACGTTTGCGTATGTCTTTACGCGCGTAACGCGCGTGAGTTGAGTCCGGGAGGGAAATTTGCTATACTGTATAAAAACACAGTGTTGAGAGGCTGCAGTATGGCGGTTGAAATTAAATATGTGGTGATCCGCGAAGGTGAGGAAAAAATGTCTTTTGCCAGCAAAAAAGAGGCCGACGCTTACGACAAAATGCTCGATCTGGCAGAGGTGCTGAATGACTGGCTGGTGGCATCGCCGCTGGAGATGGATGACGTCCAGCGCGATACCATGGCGATGTGGCTGGCGGAGCGTAAAGAAGCGCTGCAGCATATCCTGCGAGTTGGCCGACTGCCGGAGCAAGAGACGCCCGCACAGGACGCCTCCGCGCCGTCGGCTACCGCCGAGACTTCTCCGGCGGGTGATGACGCCGTGCCGGCGGCCAAAGCGCGCAAAGCCAAGGCAGCCTGAACGCTGGCGGTCAGTAACTGGTCGGTCGGCCCCGATGCTGCCGTCGCACGTACCTTTGCGCATCTTTAGCCATATCTAACATTTCCTGACATCGCGTCGTTTAGGCTGATAACAGTGTTTGTCACCTGAGAGGAAAACCATGGCTAACTGGCTACATCAACTGCAGTCGCTGCTCGGGCAGCAGGGTGCGTCACCGTCCGGCGAGTCGTCAAAAGGGAGCGGCCTGCTGCCCGGCGCCATCGGTGGGCTGGCCGGATTGCTGG
>NZ_JAGRQZ010000016.1:0-101356 GCF_018223915.1 Klebsiella sp. 64 | reverse complement strand
AAAGAGCAGTGCCGCTTCGTTTTCGCTGCGGCGCGGGGTGTGCATATTACGCTTTCCCGCTGCAGAGTCAAGCATTTATTTTTGCTTTTCTCTGCGAGGTTCTCACCGGAACCCCGCTGACCCGGCGGCTTGTTTGCCGTTGTTCCGTGTCAGTGGAGGCGCATTATAGGGAGTAATTCTGAGGTGACAAGGGGAAATGCAAAAAAAGTTTTCAACCGTCTCTTTTTTCAACAATGCGGCGAGGAATGTCGCAAAAAACCGCCGTTTTGCCGTTTTAACCGACGAAACGGGGCGCCTGGTGGCATACTGTTAGAGTAGAGGAAAGAAAGGAACGGCATTTATGTCTTTAAGCGCACAGCAACTGGCGGCACAAAAGAACATTTCCTGGGTACTGGCCGAAAAGCTCGCCCAAAAAATACTGACTGGCGAATATCAGCCGGAAAGCATTCTTCCCGGCGAAATGGAGTTGGGGGAGCAGTTCGGCGTAAGCCGTACCGCCGTCCGCGAAGCGGTGAAGACGCTTACTGCAAAAGGCATGCTGCTGCCCCGCCCTCGCATTGGCACCCGGGTGATGCCGCGCAGCAGCTGGAATTTCCTTGATAAGGAACTGCTCTCCTGGTGGCTAACAGAAGATAACTTCGAAGAGGTGGTAAGCCACTTTCTCGTCATGCGCAGCAGCCTGGAGCCACAGGCCTGCTTTCTCGCCGCCGCCAACGGCACCGCCGGGCAAAAAGCGCAGCTCAATACATTAATGGAAGAGATGATTGCTCTGAAACGCCATTTTCAGCGCGAACGCTGGATAGAAGTCGATATGGCCTGGCATGAACATATCTATGAAATGAGCGGTAATCCTTTCCTCAGCTCTTTCGCCTCGCTGTTTCATTCGGTCTACCACACCTACTTCACGTCGATTACGCAAAATGAAGTGGTGAAGCTCGATCTCCACCAGGCGATTGTCGATGCCATTCTTAACAGTGATGCGCCGGGGGCGTTGCTCGCCTGCCAGGCATTGTTGAACGCCCCACACCACGTAAATCAATAACAAGGATTTGGCATGAGCGGAAAAAAAGGGCGCAGCATGGCTGGCCTGCCGTGGATCGCGGCGATGGCCTTCTTTATGCAGGCGCTGGATGCCACCATTCTTAACACCGCCCTCCCGGCTATCGCCCACAGTCTTAATCGTTCTCCCTTAGCGATGCAGTCGGCCATTATCAGCTATACGCTGACGGTGGCGATGCTGATCCCGGTCAGCGGCTGGCTGGCCGATCGCTTCGGCACGCGCCGGGTCTTTATCATCGCCGTTAGCCTGTTCACCCTCGGTTCCCTCGCCTGCGCCCTCTCCAGTTCCTTAACGGAACTGGTCATTTTTCGCGTAATTCAGGGGATCGGTGGGGCGATGATGATGCCGGTGGCGAGGCTGGCCCTGCTGCGTGCCTACCCCCGCAGCGAACTGTTGCCGGTCCTGAACTTTGTCACCATGCCGGGATTGGTGGGGCCGATTCTGGGCCCGGTACTCGGCGGGGTATTTGTTACCTGGGCCAGCTGGCATTGGATTTTCCTGATAAACATTCCGATCGGCGTAATTGGCATTCTGTACGCCCGTAAATACATGCCAAATTTCACAACGCCGCGCCGACGCTTCGATATAGGCGGTTTTCTGTTATTTGGCTTAAGTCTGGTGTTATTTTCCAGCGGTATTGAACTGTTTGGGGAAAAAATCGTGGCGACATGGCAGGCGCTGGCCGTGATTGCCGTCAGTCTGTTACTGCTCGTGGCCTATGTGCGTCACGCGCGTCGCCATCCGACGCCGCTTATCTCGCTCTCTTTATTTAAGACCCATACGTTCTCGGTCGGCATTGCCGGCAACCTCGCCACGCGGTTAGGTACCGGCTGCGTACCGTTTCTGATGCCGCTGATGCTGCAGGTTGGTTTCGGCTATCCGGCCATTATCGCCGGCTGTATGATCGCCCCCACCGCTATCGGCTCGATTATTGCGAAATCCACCGTTACCCAGGTGCTGCGCTGGTTTGGCTATCGTAAGACCCTGGTGGGGATCACCGTGTTTATTGGCCTTATGATCGCCCAGTTCTCGCTGCAGTCGCCAGAGATGCCGCTGTGGATGCTTCTTCTGCCGCTGTTCGTGCTGGGGATGGCGATGTCCACGCAGTTTACCGCCATGAATACCATTACCCTGGCCGATCTGACCGATGATAATGCCAGCAGCGGCAACAGCCTGCTGGCCGTCACCCAGCAGCTTTCAATTAGTCTCGGGGTGGCCATCAGCGCTGCGGTGCTACGCTTCTATGAAGGTTTTGATAATGCAAGCACGGTACAGCAGTTTCACTACACCTTTATAACCATGGGCGTGATAACCATTATATCGGCGCTGATGTTTATGCTGTTAAGAGCGAAGGATGGCCGCAACCTGATTAGCGAGCGGCATAAGCGCTAAGCGGAACCGCGAACCACCAGCTCCGGCGTTAACTGAACGCGCTGCTGTTTTTGCTGCGGATCGGCCATGCGATGGATCAGTACGTCGATGGCCAGTTCCCCCAGCTCATCCTTTGGCTGGTGAATGGTGGTCAATGGCGGCGTCATATAACGTGCCAGCTCAATATCATCGTAGCCCACCAGCGCCATATCCTGCGGAATCTGCAGCCCGGCCTGGTATAACGCCTGATAAGCGCCAACCGCCATCGCATCGTTACCGACAAACACCGCCTGCGGACGCTGCGGCAACGCCAGCAGCTGCTGCATCGCGCTAAACCCGCCGCCAAACTCAAAATCACTGGTCACCACGTATCCTTCGGCAACCGGCAGGCCGCAGCGCGCCATCGCGGCATGATAGCCTTCAAGACGCAGGCGCGCCGGGGTTTTATCCAGCGGGCCGGCAATACAGGCAATGCGTGAATGCCCCTGGTCAATCAGATACTGGGTCGCCATATCGCCGCCGAGCAGCGAGTTATCCTGAATCAGATCGCTATCGCCATCAAAGGGGGCCCAGTCCATCATAACCGTCGGTACCGACGGATAGCGCTGCATGATTTCCGGGGAGGGCTGATGGGTCTCCGTGCACAGCAGGAGTAATCCATCAACGCGTTTTTGCATTAGCGTCTCCAGATTACGATTCATTCGCTGCTCATCACCTTCGGTATTGCAGAGCACGAGGCTATAACCCCGCTCAAAGCAGCTACGCTCCACGCCCCGCACCAGCTCCGAATAAAACGGATTGGTACTGGCGGTGATCAGCATGCCGATGGTACGGGTTTGATTGAGCTTGAGACTACGCGCCAGCGCAGAGGGGGCGTAGTTGAGGCTTTTGATCGCAGCGTCAACTTTGGCGGTAATCGCCTCGCTGACAAAACGGTCCTTATTGATGACGTGTGACACCGTCGATGTGGAAACGCCCGCGATGCGGGCCACATCTTTCATCGTAGCCAAGCATTACCCCTGTTGCGCTAAAAATTCATCGATCTCTGTGCGCCACGGCACGGACGGCTGAGCGCCTTTGCGGGTTACGGCGATCGCCGCTGCGGCATGCGCAAAGCGAATCGCCTCCGGCAGGGCGGTCCCTTCCAGCAGCGCGGTCACCAGCGCGCCGTTAAAGGTATCACCGGCCGCGATAGTATCAATGGCCTGTACGCGAAACCCTGGGATCCGGCGGCTTTCGCCTTCGGCACTGAGCCAGACGCCGCGGCTGCCGAGGGTGATCATCACCGTACCAATGCCTTTGGCATGCAGCACGTTGGCGGCTTTTGCCGCATCTTCGTCACTCTCAACGCGAATACCGGTCAGCTTTTCCGCTTCGGTTTCGTTAGGGGTAATAATATCCACCAGCGCCAGCAGTTCATCCGGTAGTTCACGCGCTGGCGCGGGGTTCAGCACCACGGTGGTGTGATGGTGATGGGCGATTTTCGCCGCCGCTATGACGCTCTCCAGCGGCGACTCCAGCTGCATCAACAACGCCTGTGCGCTGGCGATACGCTCTTTTTCCGCCTCAACCTGGGAGACGGAAAGCGCCGCATTGGCGCCGGCATGAATACCGATGACATTCTCACCTTCGGCGTTAACGAAAATTAACGCCACCCCGGTCGCTTCCCCGGCAACCGCGCGCACGGGCGCCACGTCGATTTTATCGCTCGCCAGCTGACGACGGATGCGTTCACCGATATCGTCATCGCCGGTGCAGGCGATAAACGCGATATCCGCTCCGCTGCGCCCGGCGGCCACCGCCTGGTTGGCCCCTTTTCCACCGAACGCCACCTGATAATGGTGGCCTGTGACGGTTTCGCCCGGCGTCGGGAAAGCGTCAAGGTTAAGAATGTGATCGGCATTGATACTGCCAAGGACGACAAGTTTGCCTGCAGTTTTCATCATTTCTGTTCCCGGGAAAGCGCGCCACCGGGATCCGGTGGCGCATGCCCTGCTTTTCTTTTTTTATATTGTCCCTCGGACCGTTGCCAGTCCGAATCGCATATTACTGCTTAACGACCAGCTTCAGCTCAACCGGGTAGTTAGCTTCCACTTTTTCGCCCTTCAGTACCTTATCAGCAGTCTCAACGCCTTTCGCGCCGATCTGCTCCGGCAACTGTGCGACGGTCGCCGCCAGTTTGCCACTGTTTACTGCTTTTTCGCCATCCGGAGTGCCGTCAAATCCAACCACCATCACATCGGACTTGCCTGCGGTCTGCAGCGCGCGCAGGGCGCCCAGCGCCATTTCATCATTTTGCGCGAACACTGCCTGGACGTCAGGATGTGCGGTCAGCAGGTTCTGCATCACGTTCAGGCCTTTGGTGCGGTCGAAATCGGCCGGCTGGCTGGCCAGGACGTTGAATTTGTGCGCCGCCACGGCCTGTTTAAAGCCTTCGCCACGCTCGCGCGCCGCAGAAGTTCCGGCAATGCCCTGCAGCTCAATGACTTTTGCACTTTCACCCACTTTTTTCGCGATGTAATCGCCAGCCATTTTCCCACCCTGCACGTTGTCAGAGGCGATATGGCTCACAACATCGCCTTTTGTCGCCTGACGGTCGAGAGTGATGACCGGGATTTTCGCCTGGTTCGCCATCTTCACGGCGTTGCCAACGGCATCAGAGTCGGTGGGGTTGATCAGCAGCAGCTTGGTGCCGCGCACCGTTAAATCCTGGACGTTCGCCAGCTCTTTCGCCGGGTTGTTCTGGGAATCCAGCACCACCAGGTTGTAGCCCAGCTTGTCAGCTTCTTTTTGCGCGCCGTCTTTCAGCGACACGAAGAACGGGTTGTTGAGGGTAGAGATAACCAGAGCGATGGTGTCTTTGGCCATCGCGTTCGCGCTAACGGTCGCACTTAGCGCAACAGCAGAGACCAGGGTCGCCAGTTTTTTCATATTCATAGTTAAGATGTCCTGTAGAGTTCTCAGTTACTGCTTTTTGTTATCTACCAGTACCGCCAGCAAAATCACCACCGCTTTAACGATCATCTGGTAATAGGAAGAAACGCCTAAAAGATTAAGACCATTATTCAGGAAGCCAAGGATCAGCGCACCAATCAGCGTGCCGACAATGCGTCCTTTGCCACCAGCGAGGCTGGTGCCGCCGAGCACCACCGCCGCAATGGCGTCCAGCTCATAGCCCGTCCCCGCCGTCGGCTGCGCGGAGGAGAGACGCGCCACTTCGATGATCCCGGCCAGCGAAGCCAGCATTCCGCACAAGGCGTAAACGATAATTTTAACTTTATTGACGCTAATCCCGGACAGACGCGTCGCCGCTTCATTACCGCCCAGGGCATAAATATAACGGCCCAGGCGAGTATGGTGCAGCATGTACCAGGCCGCCAGGAAGACAATCGCCATGATCCATACCGGCGTCGGGATCCCCAGCGGACGCCCGATGCCAAACCAGCCGAACAGATCGGCATTATCGCTAAAGCCGGTATTGATCGGGCTGCCGTTGGTGTACACCATGGTTACGCCGCGCAGCAGCAGCATCATCACCAGGGTGGCGATGAAGGCCTGCACGCGGCCTCTCGCTACAATCACCCCGGTGACTGCGCCGATCGCCGCACCTAATGCGAGGGCAGCCGCGACCGCCACCAGCGCATTAACCTCAATGCCAACGATCGACGCTGCCACCGCACCGGTGAGCGCCAGCAGGGAGCCGACGGACAGATCGATCCCCGAGGTCAGTATGACCAGCGTCATCCCTACCGCCATAATGGCGTTAACGGAGGTTTGCTGCAGAATATTGAACAGGTTATTGACGGTAAAAAAGTTGGGGCTCATGGTCGATACCACCGCGATCAGCACCAGCAGGGCAATCAGCGATTTTTGCTCCATCAGCCACGCTTTTGTGAAATAGCGGCGACCAGAAACAGCCTGGGTTGTCATCTTTCTTACTCCTGATTCACACGGTTAAGCTTGCCCACAGCGGCAGCCATCAATACTTCCTGGGTGGCCTGCTCGCGTGTGAATTCACCGCCGAGATGCCCTTCATGCATCACTATGATGCGATCGCTCATGCCCAACACTTCCGGCATCTCGGAGGAGACCAGAATGATGCTCAGGCCGTCGGCTTTGAACTGGTTGATGAGCTGGTAGATCTCTTTCTTCGCCCCGACGTCGACGCCGCGGGTCGGTTCATCGAGGATCAGCACCTTCGGCCGGGTCATCAGCCCGCGGGCGATGGCGACCTTTTGCTGGTTGCCGCCGGAGAGCAGGCCGATCGCCTGCTCCATGGACGGCGTTTTCACGTTAAACAGGCGGATGAAATCACTCACCGCCTGCTGTTCATCTTTATGCTTAAGACTACCGCCCGCCCGGCTGAAATAGCGCAGCGCCGTCAGGGACATGTTTTCTTTTACCGACATCCCGAGAACCAGACCATCGCGCTTACGGTCTTCGGAGATATAGACAATGCCGTTCGCCAGACCATCCTGCGGCGAACGGGTCACCACTTCGCGGCCATCGAGCGTCACGGAACCGCTGCTGCGCGGCAGCGCGCCGTACAGCACTTTCATCAGTTCGGTCCGCCCGGCGCCCATCAGCCCGGCAACGCCGAGGATCTCCCCCTGGCGCAGGGTAAAGGTCACGTTATCCACCCCCGGGCCGCAGAGGTTGTCGACCTTCAGGCGCACCGCGCCGGGCGCCTTATCGAGGTGGGGATATTGGTCTTCCAGCTTACGGCCGACCATCATCTCGATAAGTCGGTCCTCATCCAGCGACGAGACCTCGCGCTCGGCGATAAACTGCCCGTCACGAAAGACCGTCACGTCGTCGCAAATCTCGAAGATCTCTTTCATACGGTGGGAGATATAGACGATACCGCGCCCCTGCGACTTCAGTTCGCGGATGACGCGGAACAGCGATTCGGTTTCGGTATCGGTCAGCGCATCGGTCGGTTCATCCATAATGATGACTTTCGATTCGAAGCTCAGCACTTTGGCGATCTCCACCATTTGCTGATCGCCAATCGATAGATCGCCCACCAGTTTCTGGCTGGTAAAGCGGAGATTCAGCTTTGCCAACAGCTTGTCGGCTTCGGCATACATCTGCTTCCAGTCGATTTTGCCAAAACGGTTAACGAACTCGCGGCCAAGGAAGATGTTCTCGGCGATCGTCAACTGAGGGATCAGGTTCAGTTCCTGATGGATAATGCCGATCCCGGCTTCCTGGGAGGATTTTGGGCCGTTAAAGGTCGTCTCTTTGCCTAACCACAGCAAAGAGCCGGCATCACGGGTGTAGATCCCGGTCAACACCTTCATCATAGTGGACTTGCCGGCGCCATTTTCCCCTACCAGCGCCATCACCCGGCCGGCATAGACATTCAGCGCCGCGCCGGAGAGCGCCTTGACGCCAGGGAACGCTTTGTCGATCCCTTTCAGTTGCAATAAGGCTTCCATGACGGCGACCTCAGAACGTGACGCCGGCACAGAGAATGATATTCGCAAACGGGGAACACTCCCCGCTGCGAATTACCGCCTGACTGTCTGCGGTTTGTTTTTTGAACTGCTCATGGCTGGTGTAACGAATTTCAATGGTATTTCCCTGGTGCTGCTGCAGCTGCTCGAGGTGAGTGAGCAACGTCGCGTGGAGCTGCGGATTATGGGTTTTAATCTCTTCCGCGATGACAGCCGCTTCAACCTGCATTTCCGTCGTCACCACTTCCAGCACCTGCATAAATGAAGGTACGCCCTGAGTCAGCGCCATATCAATGCGCGTGCTGCTGCGGGGAACCGGTAATCCGGCATCGCAGACCACCAGCGTATCGGTGTGGCCCAGGCGGGAAATGACCGCGGAAATATCAGCGTTAAGTACGGTGCCTTTTTTCATTTTTTCTCTTTTGCTCCACTAGCGAAACGTTTCGCTAAAATAATTATTATCAATGTGTGAGCAGAAAACCATCACCAGAAGAGAGAAATGTGATCGCCATCGAAACGTTTCGCGAGGCAGCGACAGGACATAACAACCGGAGTGAGAAACAAAAAGCCCTTCGCAATGGAAGGGCTTTTTTGACATCAGATTTCGACCTGGGTACCGAGCTCGATAACCCGGTTTGGCGGGATCTCAAACTGATCCGGCGCCCGCAGGGCGTTACGCTGCAGCAGCAGATAAAGCTTGCCGCGCAGGCGCAGATACCATGGCCGTTTGCCGATAATCAGCGACTCATGCGACATAAAGAACGAGGTCTCCATCATCCGGCAGCTGAGTCCTTCCAGGCCACAGCGGTGGAACACCTCTTCAACGTTAGGCGTTTCCCGCCAGCCGTAGCTGGCCACCACCCGCCAGAAAGACGGTGACAGCTGCTCAATCTGCACCCGGCGAACGTTATGCACGTAAGGCGCATCTTCGGTACGCAGGGTCAGGAGGATCACTCGCTCATGCAGCACCTTGTTGTGCTTCAGGTTATGCAGCAGGGCAAACGGGATCACGTTCAGGGCGCGGGACATATACACCGCAGTACCCGGCACACGCACTGGCGGTGACTTCTCCAGCGAAGAGATCATCGCTTCCAGCGAGTTGCCATGCTCGTGCATCCGGCGCAGCAGGCGGAAACGCTCGCTCTTCCAGGTCGTCATCACCGTAAACATGACCATCCCCAGGGACAACGGTAGCCAGCCGCCGGAGACAATCTTATCGAGGTTCGCCGAGAACAGCGGAATATCAATGCACAGGAAGGCCACCAGCATCAGACCGACAAACAGCTTGTTCCAGTGCCAGTTTTTGCGCGCCACGGTCGCCGACAGAATGGAGGTCAGCACCATGGTGCCCGTTACGGCGATACCATACGCCGCCGCCAGGTTAGACGAATGCTCAAAGCTGACGATAACGATGACCACAGAAACGTACAGCAGCCAGTTAATGAACGGAATGTAAATCTGCCCGGACTCCATTTCCGAGGTATGGATAATGCGCATCGGCGACAGATAGCCCAGACGCACTGCCTGACGGGTCAGGGAGAAGACCCCGGAAATCACTGCCTGGGAGGCGATAACCGTCGCCAGCGTGGCGATAATCAGCATCGGGATCAGCGCCCACTCAGGCGCCAGCAGGAAGAACGGGTTTTTAATCGCTTCCGGGTGCTTCAGCAGCAGCGCGCCCTGGCCAAAATAGTTCAGCACCAACGAGGGCAGCACGACGGAGAACCAGGCAACGCGGATCGGCAGTTTGCCGAAGTGGCCCATATCGGCGTACAGCGCTTCCACCCCGGTAATCGACAGCACCACCGCGCCAAGCGCAATAAAGGAAACGGTCTTGTATTGCAGGAAGAAGTGCACAGCCCAGTAGGGGTTCAGCGCCTGCAGAACTTCCGGATTAGCGTAAATGCTTCGCGCGCCCAGCACCGCCAGCAACAGGAACCAGATCAGCATAATCGGCGCAAACAGCTTGCCGACCATGCCAGTCCCGTGCTTCTGGATCACAAACAGCAGGGTGAGCACGATAATGGAGATAGGGACAATCCAGGTATCGAGCTGCGGGGCGATAATTTCTAACCCCTCTATCGCCGACATTACCGAAATCGCCGGGGTAATCACCACTTCGCCATAGAAGAAACTGCCGCCGATAAGGCCGAGGATCACCAGCACGGAGGTCATTCTGGCCGAAGTATTACGTCCGGCCAGCGACATCAGCGTTAAGATCCCGCCTTCCCCGGCGTTATCCGCCCGCATCACGAAGGTGATGTATTTAATCGATACGGTAAAGATTAACAGCCAGAAAATCAGCGACAAAAAGCCAAAAACGGCATCGCGCTCTACGCCAAAGCCAAACTGACCTGACAGGCATTCGCGCAGGGTATACAGTGGACTGGTACCGATATCGCCGTACACCACGCCGATGGCCGCCAGCGTTAACGCCGGCAACGATTGTTTATTATCAGTGCTCATAGACTAGTCTTTTCGTTTATAAAACAAATGTGTGCCTAGTCCCTTGGCCCACAAAAAGCGCACAGTATGCACGATTATTTGTGAAATCGTACCCCTAACAGACACCATATTAACCTGGCTCAAAAAAAATAAATCGATTCTTCAGGCTATTACCGCCCCGGCTCTAACATCTATACTCGTCCCAATAACGATACATGACAAAGCACGCAACTCAATTATGGCTCAAACACATTTACTGGCTGAAAGAATTTCCCGGCTCAGCGCGGCACTCGAAAAAGGACTCTTTGAACGCAGCCACGCGATACGCCTCTGCCTGCTGGCGGCGCTCAGCGGCGAGAGCGTTTTTTTGCTTGGTCCACCGGGGATCGCCAAAAGCCTGATTGCCCGCCGCCTCAAATTCGCCTTCCAGCAGGCGCGCGCTTTTGAATATCTGATGACCCGCTTCTCTACCCCGGAAGAGGTTTTTGGGCCACTGTCCATTCAGGCGCTGAAAGATGAAGGCCGTTACGAACGTTTAACCGCCGGCTACCTGCCGGAAGCGGAAATCGTGTTTCTCGATGAAATATGGAAAGCAGGTCCGGCTATCCTCAACACCCTACTGACGGCGATTAACGAACGTCACTTCCGCAATGGCGCGCATGAAGAGAAAATCCCAATGCGCCTGCTGGTGGCCGCGTCGAACGAACTCCCGGAAGCCGACAGCAGCCTGGAAGCGCTGTATGACCGAATGCTGATCCGTCTATGGCTTGATAAAGTGCAGGATAAAGGTAATTTCCGTTCGATGCTGGTCAGCCAGCAGGATGAAAACAGCAATCCAGTGCCCAGCGCGCTGCAGGTGAGCGACGAGGAATTTACCCAATGGCAGCAGCAGATCGGCAATATTAAACTGCCGGACGCGGTGTTTGAGCTGATATTCCAGCTCCGCCAGCAGCTGGACGCCCTGCCAAATGCCCCCTACGTCTCGGATCGCCGCTGGAAAAAGGCTATTCGCCTGCTGCAGGCCAGCGCCTTCTTCAGCGGCCGCGACAGCATCGCGCCGATTGACCTAATCCTGCTGAAAGATTGTCTGTGGCACAACGTCGAAAGTATGAACCTGATGTCGCAGCAGCTGGAAACGCTCATGACCTGTCACGCCTGGCAACAGCAGGCGATGCTGACGCGGTTGGGGGCGATTGTGCAGCGACGCATTCAGATCCAACAACAGCAAAGCGACAAAACGGCGCTGAAGGTCACCCGCCTTGGCGGGATGTTTAGCCGCAAACCGCACTATGAACTGCCGGCGGAGATCCAGGGGACCACCCTGACGCTGCTGCTGCAGCAGCCGCTCAAACTTCACGATATGGAAGTGATCCACATTACTTTTGAACGCGAGGCATTAGCCAACTGGCTGGAAAAGGGCGGCGAGATCCGCGGTAAGCTCAACGGGATCGGCTTTGCCCAACTACTCAATATGGATGTCGACACCAGCCAGCATCTGGTCGTCCGCGATGTGAGCCTGCAGGGCTCACGCCTCGCGCTGCCCGGCAGCGCAGCGCAGGAGAATATGCCGGCGGAAATTCGCCAGCAGCTGGAAGCGCTGGATGATGAGTGGCACCAGCAACACAACCGCTTCAGCGAGCAGCAAAAGTGCCTGTTTATCCCGGTCGAATGGCTGGGAAGAATCGAAGCCAGCCTGCAGGACGTCGGCGCGCAGATTAAACAGGCGAAGCAGCCATGACGCTCGATATGCTGAATGTCATGCTGGCAGTCAGCGAAGAGGGAATGATCGAGGAGATGCTGCTGGCGCTGTTGGCCTCTCCTCAGCTGGCGGTGTTCTTTGAAAAATTTCCCCGCCTGAAAAACATCATCGCGGCGGATATTCCGCGCTGGCGGGAAGCCGTTCGCGCCCGCTTAAAAGAAGTTAACATCCCGCCGGATCTGGACGCCGAAGTGCAAACCTATCAGCAGGCTCAGCTGCTCTCTACCTCGCAGTTTATCGTCCAGCTCCCGCAAATTCTCGGCAAACTGCACCAGCTCCAGTCCCCTTTTGCCGCCCAGGCGCAGAAGCTGGTGGATGACAATGCCACCTTTACCCCGGCGCTGCATACGCTGTTTTTACAGCGCTGGCGCCTGAGCCTGGTGGTGCAAGCCACCAGCCTTAACCAGCAGCTGCTGGACGAGGAGCGCGACCAGTTGCTCAGTGAGGTCCAGGAACGAATGACGCTCAGCGGTCAGCTCGATCCGGTGCTGGCGGAAAATGATACCGCCGCCGGACGCCTGTGGGATATGAGCGCCGGCGAACTCAAACGAGGCGACTACCAGCTGATCGTGCGCTATGGCGATTTTCTTAACCAGCAACCGGAGCTGCTGCAGCTGGCGGAACAGCTGGGGCGTTCAAGGGAAGCGAAATCCGTGCCGAAGAAAGATGCGCCGATGGAAACCTTCCGCAGCCTGGTACGCGAGCCGGCAACGGTGCCTGAACAGGTCGACGGCCTCCAGCAGAGTGACGACATTCTACGCCTGCTGCCGCCGGAGCTGGCGACGCTTGGCATCACGGAGCTGGAGTTTGAATTTTATCGCAAGCTGGTGGAGAAACAGCTGCTCACCTACCGGCTACACGGCGATGCCTGGCGCGAGAAAATTACCGAACGCCCGGTAACGCGGCAGGATTTTGATGAGCAACCGCGCGGGCCGTTCATTGTCTGCGTCGATACGTCAGGATCGATGGGCGGTTTTAACGAACAGTGCGCTAAGGCCTTTTGTCTGGCCCTGATGCGCATCGCGCTGGCCGATAACCGTCGCTGCTTCATTATGCTGTTCTCCAGCGAAGTGGTGCATTACGAGTTGACCAGCGAGAGCGGACTGGAGCAGGCGATCCGTTTCCTGAGCCAGCGTTTTCGCGGCGGCACCGATCTGGCCAGCTGTTTTCGCGCCATTATTGAACGTTTGCAAAACCCGCAGTGGGTGGATGCGGATGCCGTGGTGATCTCCGACTTTATTGCCCAACGGTTGCCGGATGAGGTGATTGCTCAGGTGGGGGAGTTACAGCGTAAGCATCAGCACCGTTTTCACGCGGTGGCGATGTCGGTTCACGGCAAACCCGGCATCATGCGCATCTTCGATCATATCTGGCGCTTTGACACCGGGCTGCGTAGCCGCCTGCTGCGACGCTGGCGGCGCTAATCGTTACAGCAGCGCGGAAACGCTTTCGCGAACCTGCGCCGGCCATACGCCGCACTGCACCTGACCGATATGGTCAAGCTGCAGCAACAGCATCGTCAAACGAGACTGGCCAATGCCGCCGCCGATAGTCTGCGGCATCTCGCCGCGCAGCAGCGCCTGGTGCCACTCCAGTTTCAGGCGATCTTCATCGCCGGTCAGCGCCAGCTGGCGCTTTAGCGCCTCGGCGTCAACGCGGATCCCCATCGAGGAGATCTCGAACGCATCCTCCAGCACCGGGTTCCACACCAGGATATCGCCGTTCAGGCCGGCAAAACCTTCAGAAACCTCAGTACTCCAGTCATCATAATCCGGCGCACGCACGTCGTGGCGCTTGCCATCAGCTAGTTTGCCGCCGATACCAATTAAGAAGACGGCGCCCAGCTCTTTGGCAATAGCCCGCTCACGACCTTTGGCATCAAGCTCCGGATAGCGGCTCAGCAGCTCCTGGCTGTGAACAAAATGGATCTGTTCCGGCAGGAACGGCGTCAGGCCAAACTCCTGGCTGACCGCCAGCTCGGTGGCTTTGATCCCGGCGTAGATCGCCTCGACGGTTGCCTTCAGGGTGCCGACGTGACGCTCTTCATCCCCCATCACGCGCTCCCAGTCCCACTGGTCAACATAGACGGAATGGATAGGCGTCAGACGGTCTTCATCGGGGCGAAGGGCTTTCATGTGCGTGTACAGCCCTTCGCCCGCGCTGAAGTCGTGTTGTCCCAGGGTTTGACGCTTCCACTTCGCCAGCGAATGAACCACTTCGAACTGGGCGTCGGGCAGTGTTTTCACTTTTACCTGAACCGCTTTCTCGCAGCCGGACAAGTTATCCTGCGTCCCATCGCCCACGCGGCTTAAGATTGGCGCCTGGACTTCAATCAGGCCAAGCTTCTCTTCCAGCTGACGGGAAAAGTGGGATTTAACGAAACTGATCTGGCGTTGTTTTGCGATATATGCGGTTTTCATTTTTATGACTCCTGCGTCCTGTTGCCATTGATTAAGCAACAAAACAGGGCGGCAATACAATAATCAATCAATAAAAAGGCGCATCAACTTTTAATTCATTAAAATATGGCGCTAAAATAGTAAGAACCCTCAAACTTCATAAGAAAAAGATATGGAAAATTATCAGATCGACAATCTGGACCGCGGCATTCTTGATGCGCTGATGGCCAACGCCCGTACCGCCTATGCCGAACTGGCCAAACAGTTCAGCGTCAGCCCGGGCACCATTCACGTGCGCGTCGAAAAGATGAAGCAGGCGGGTATCATTACCGGCGCGCGCATTGACGTCAGCCCCAAGCAGCTGGGCTACGACGTCGGTTGCTTCATCGGCATTATTTTAAAAAGCGCCAAAGACTATCCCTCCGCCCTCGCCCGCCTGGAAAGTCTGGAGGAGGTCACCGAGGCTTACTACACCACCGGCCACTACAGCATCTTTATTAAGGTGATGTGTAAATCCATCGATGCTCTGCAGCAGGTACTTATCAACAAGATCCAAACAATCGATGAAATTCAGTCCACTGAAACTCTGATCGTGCTGCAGAACCCGATCATGCGCACCATCAAGCCCTGATCGCTTTTTTTAATCCCACATTTTTCCACAGGTAGATCCCAGCTCGCTCACAGCGTACAATACGCCACTCTGAACAGTTGAGCGGGCGATCGGCGATCTATGGCAGACATTACACTTATCAGCGGCAGCACCCTGGGCAGTGCGGAATATGTAGCAGAGCATCTGGCGGAAAAGCTGGAAGAAGCCGGCTATAGCACTGAAATCCAGCACGGTCCGCTGGTGGACGATCTGCAGGCGCAAGGGATCTGGTTAATTATCTCTTCCACCCATGGCGCCGGCGACATTCCCGACAACCTGGTTCCCTTCTATGACGCGCTGCAGGAGAAGCAGGCCGATCTTTCCGCCGTGCGCTTTGGCGCTATAGGGATCGGCAGCCGCGAATACGACACCTTTTGCGGCGCGATCGATAAATTAGAAGCGGCGCTGAAGGCCTGCGGGGCAAAACAGATCGGTGAGACGCTGAAGATCAACGTCCTTGAACACGAAATTCCGGAGGATCCAGCGGAAATCTGGCTGGGATCCTGGAAAAATTTGCTCTGAGAATTGTAAAGATCGTCCGATCTTCTGTGGATAACCATGCTTAAAAGCTTGGATCAACCGGTAGTTATCCAAAGAATAACCGTAGTATGGTTTTTGAGCTGTGCATAACCCTTCATTCTGATCCCAGCTTATACGGACCAGGATCACCGATCATTCACAGATAGTGATCCTTCTTAAGCTTTTGATCTTACTTCGCGGATCCGACTTATCCACAAAGAGAGTCGATCCTAATAAGAGATCACAATAGAACAGATCTCTATATAAAGATCTTCTTTTTAATACTCAGGATCCCGGAGTCTTTCTCGAAAGACGAAAGTTGAGTAGAATCCACGGCCCGGGCTTCAATCCATTTTCATACCGCTTTATGCGAGGCAGACCACCATGTTTTATCAGGATCCTTTTGACGTCATTATCATTGGCGGGGGTCATGCAGGCACTGAGGCCGCAATGGCCGCAGCGCGTATGGGTCAACAAACCCTGCTTTTGACACACAATATCGACACGCTGGGGCAAATGAGTTGCAACCCGGCGATTGGCGGCATTGGGAAAGGACACCTGGTAAAAGAAGTGGATGCGCTCGGCGGTTTGATGGCCAAAGCGATCGATCAGGCGGGCATTCAGTTTAGGATACTAAACGCCAGCAAAGGACCGGCAGTGCGCGCCACCCGCGCCCAGGCTGACCGCGTGCTTTATCGTCAGGCAGTACGTACCGCACTGGAGAACCAGCCGAACCTGATGATCTTCCAGCAGGCGGTTGAAGATCTGATTGTCGAAAACGATCGCGTCGTGGGCGCCGTCACCCAGATGGGCCTCAAATTCCGCGCTAAAGCGGTAGTGCTGACCGTCGGGACCTTCCTTGACGGCAAAATCCATATTGGTCTGGACAACTACAGCGGCGGCCGCGCCGGCGATCCGCCGTCTATCCCGCTGTCTCGTCGTCTGCGTGAATTGCCTCTGCGCGTAAGTCGTCTGAAAACCGGTACTCCGCCGCGTATTGACGCGCGCACCATCGATTTCAGCGTGCTGGCGCAGCAGCATGGCGATAACCCGATGCCGGTCTTCTCGTTCATGGGATCCGCGGATCAGCATCCGCGCCAGGTACCGTGCTATATCACCCACACTAACGAGAAAACCCACGATGTGATCCGCAATAACCTCGATCGCAGTCCTATGTACGCCGGAGTGATCGAAGGGATCGGACCTCGCTATTGCCCGTCGATCGAAGACAAAGTCATGCGCTTTGCCGATCGCAACCAGCATCAGATCTTCCTCGAGCCGGAAGGACTGACCTCAAACGAAATTTATCCGAACGGTATATCCACCAGCCTACCGTTTGATGTGCAAATGCAAATCGTCCGCTCGATGCAGGGGATGGAGAATGCGCGGATCGTCCGTCCAGGCTACGCTATTGAGTACGATTTCTTCGACCCGCGCGATCTGAAGCCAACGCTTGAGAGCAAATTTATTCAGGGTCTGTTCTTCGCCGGCCAAATCAACGGTACCACCGGTTATGAAGAGGCGGCGGCTCAGGGGCTGCTGGCCGGACTTAACGCCGCCCGCTTCTCTGCGGAAAAAGAGGGCTGGGCGCCGCGTCGCGATCAGGCTTACCTCGGCGTGCTGGTAGATGACCTCTGCACCCTGGGTACCAAAGAACCATACCGCATGTTTACTTCCCGCGCTGAATATCGTCTGATGCTGCGCGAAGACAACGCCGATTTGCGTTTGACCGAACAGGGGCGCGAGCTGGGTCTGGTGGATGACGAACGCTGGGCGCGCTACAACGAGAAGCTGGAAAGCATCGAACGTGAACGCCAGCGTCTGAAATCCACCTGGGTGAATCCGCAGGCAGAGAGCGCCAACGAAGTGAACGCTCACCTGACCGCGCCGTTGTCGCGTGAAGCCAGCGGCGAAGATCTGCTGCGTCGTCCGGAAATGACCTACGAACAGCTGGTTCAACTCTCGCCATTCACCCCGGGACTGGAAGATCGTCAGGCGGCTGAACAGGTAGAGATCCAGGTGAAGTATGAGGGCTATATCGCGCGCCAGCAGGATGAGATTGAGAAACAACAGCGCAATGAGAATACCTTGCTGCCAGCGACCCTCGACTACCGCCAGGTCACTGGGCTGTCTAACGAGGTGATTGCCAAACTGAACGACCATAAACCGTCGTCGATAGGGCAGGCGTCACGTATCTCCGGGATCACCCCGGCGGCGATCTCTATTTTGCTGGTTTGGCTGAAAAAGCAGGGGATGCTGCGCCGCAGCGCCTGATTGCGGCTACCTGCCGCGCTGATTTCCCAGTTGCATAATCAGCGTTCGCCTTTATCATTCATAGCCCGGTAAGCGTTAGCGCCTCCGGGCTCATTATTTTTTGAAGGTACTTACCGTGCTCAACAAACTTTCTCGTCTGCTGGATGAAGCGGGTATTTCGCTCACCGATCACCAGAAAAATCAGCTGGTGGCTTACGTCGGACTGCTCGATAAGTGGAACAAAGCCTATAACCTGACCTCCGTTCGCGATCCGAATGAGATGCTGGTGCGTCATATTCTCGACAGCATCATCGTGGCGCCTTATCTGCAGGGCTCGCGCTTTATCGATGTTGGTACGGGCCCGGGGTTGCCGGGGATCCCGTTGGCCATCGTATGTCCGGAGTCACATTTCACCCTGCTGGACAGCCTTGGCAAGCGCGTGCGCTTCCTGCGTCAGGTGCAGCACGAGCTGAAGCTGGATAACGTCACCCCGGTGCAGAGCCGCGTGGAAGCCTTCCCGGCCGAGCCGCCGTTTGATGGCGTGATAAGCCGCGCTTTCGCATCGCTTAATGATATGGTGAGCTGGTGCCATCATCTGCTGGCAGCGAATGGTCACTTCTATGCGCTCAAAGGGTTAGCGCAAAAAGAAGAAATGGAAAGTCTGCCGGAAGGGTATGACATTGTCGAGGTGATTGAGCTGCATGTTCCTCGGTTGGAAGGGGATCGGCACCTGGTGGTGATTAAGCCAAAATCGAGTTAATTTTTATCAAAAAATGTGGAAAAAATGTGGCCCGCGCATGTTACAAAAATAAAGGACGTCCCCCGATATTAACGGGCTGCATTTAACCTTGTTTTTACTAAGGCTTTTCTTGCAGTTAACTTAGTGTAAGTGATTCACTGACAAAATAGTCAACTTTGAAAATATCAGGGTGCTAAAAATCGACAATGATGAACAGCATAGTGATGTTAAATTTTTATTATAAATGTCAATAAAAGGTTTTTATTGTATGTGAGGTTGTTTTAGATAATGTCCTCACTTTTTATCTTGAATATCAAAAGCATGAAAAATAGTGTTTTATGTCCTTGATTCATTAAAGGGCGCTTGAAATGTTTATTATGTGATCTGATGCACGCTTTAATTGCCGTGTTTCCTCGTTATTTGCAGTTTTGTATGACCGCTCACAGAACGCTGAAATGCACGGAAAGTTGTCCGTTGGAAAATAATTAAACATTTATTCACTATTTTGCTACTTATTGTTTGAAATCACGGGGCGTCACCGTATAATTTGTCCGCTTTTTGATGCTTGACTCTTCGTCTTAAAGGACGTTTTATACGACACGCGACATACCTCAAAGGGAGCAGGAGTAAAAACGTGATGTCAGTGTCGCTCTTGAGTCGAAACGTTGCTCGCAAGCTTCTGTTTATTCAGTTACTGGCAGTAATGGCAAGTGGACTGCTGTTCAGCCTCAAAGACCCCTTCTGGGGCATTTCCGCTGTATGCGGCGGTTTGGCAGTGGTCTTGCCAAATCTGATGTTTATAATTTTTGCCTGGCGTCATCAGGCGCATACACCAGCAAAAGGCCGTGTGGCCTGGACCTTCGCCTTCGGTGAAGCCTTCAAGGTGTTGCTGACCTTCGCCCTTCTGGCGGTGGCGCTGGCCGTTTTAAAAGTGGTATTTTTGCCACTGATCGTGACGTGGGTTTTGGTGCTGGTGGTACAAGTTCTGGCGCCAGCTGTAATTAACAACAAAGGGTAAAGGCATCATGGCTTCAGAAAATATGACGCCGCAGGATTACATAGGACACCATCTGAACAACCTTCAGTTGGACCTGCGTACATTCTCGCTGGTGGATCCGCACAACCACACAGCCACCTTCTGGACGCTCAACATTGACTCCATGTTCTTCTCGGTGGTTCTCGGTCTGCTGTTCCTTGCCATGTTCCGTAGCGTTGCTAAGAAAGCGACCAGCGGCGTACCAGGGAAATTCCAAACCTTCATCGAAATGATCATCGGCTTCGTCCATGGCAGCGTCAAAGACATGTACCATGGCAAGAGCAAGGTTATCGCGCCGCTGGCGCTGACCGTGTTCGTCTGGGTCTTCCTGATGAACCTGATGGACCTGCTGCCAATCGACCTGCTTCCTTATATCGGCGAACACATTTTCGGCCTGCCAGCACTGCGCGTGGTTCCGTCTGCCGACGTGAACATCACCCTGTCGATGGCGCTTGGCGTGTTCATCCTGATTATTTTCTACAGCATCAAAATGAAAGGCGTTGGTGGGTTCGTTAAAGAACTGACCATGCAGCCGTTCAATCACTGGGCGTTCATTCCTGTCAACTTAATCCTTGAAGGGGTAAGCCTGCTGTCCAAACCGGTCTCTCTCGGTCTGCGACTGTTCGGCAACATGTATGCCGGTGAGCTGATTTTCATTCTGATTGCTGGTCTGTTGCCGTGGTGGTCACAGTGGGTTCTGAATGTGCCTTGGGCCATTTTCCACATCCTGATTATTACGCTGCAAGCCTTCATCTTCATGGTTCTGACGATTGTCTATCTGTCGATGGCATCTGAAGAGCATTGATTTTTTACCAACACTACTACGTTTTAACTGAAACAAACTGGAGACTGTCATGGAAAACCTGAATATGGATCTGCTGTACATGGCTGCCGCTGTGATGATGGGTCTGGCGGCAATCGGTGCTGCGATCGGTATCGGCATCCTCGGAGGTAAATTCCTGGAAGGCGCAGCGCGTCAGCCGGATCTGATCCCTCTGCTGCGTACTCAGTTCTTTATCGTTATGGGTCTGGTGGATGCTATCCCGATGATCGCTGTAGGTCTGGGTCTGTACGTGATGTTCGCCGTCGCGTAGTAAGTTGTTAGAAACCTAAGCCACAGAGTTAATTAAAGAGGTATTGTGCTGTGAACATGAACGCAACAATCCTCGGCCAGGCCATCGCGTTTGTTATCTTCGTATGGTTCTGCATGAAATACGTATGGCCGCCTTTAATGGCTGCCATCGAAAAACGCCAGAAAGAGATTTCTGACGGTTTAGCTTCTGCAGAACGCGCTAAGAAAGATTTGGACCTTGCACAGGCCAACGCGACCGACCAGCTGAAAAAAGCGAAAGCGGAAGCCCAGGTAATCATTGAGCAGGCGAACAAGCGCCGCTCTCAGATTCTGGACGAAGCTAAAGCTGAAGCAGAACAGGAACGCACCAAAATCGTTGCACAAGCGCAGGCTGAAATTGATGCTGAGCGTAAACGTGCACGCGAGGAGCTGCGTAAGCAGGTCGCTATCCTGGCTGTTGCTGGCGCCGAGAAGATCATCGAACGTTCCGTGGATGAAGCTGCTAACAGCGACATCGTGGATAAACTTGTCGCTGAACTGTAAGGAGGGAGGGGCTGATGTCTGAATTTGTAACGGTAGCTCGCCCCTACGCCAAAGCAGCTTTTGACTTTGCCGTCGAACACAACAGTGTTGAACGCTGGCAGGATATGCTGGCGTTTGCCGCCGAAGTGACCAAAAACGACCAAATGGCAGAGCTTCTCTCCGGTGCTTTGGCGCCGGAAACGCTCTCAGAAGCGTTTATCGCTATCTGCGGCGAGCAACTCGACGAAAATGGCCAGAACCTGATTAAGGTGATGGCGGAAAATAATCGTCTGAAGGTGCTCCCGGACGTTCTTGAGCAATTCATTCACCTGCGCGCGGCCAGTGAGGCCATCGCAGAGGTAGAAGTAATATCTGCCAACCAACTGAGTGATGAACAGCTTGCCAGGATCGTCAGCGCGATGGAAAAACGTCTGTCACGCAAAGTTAAGCTGAATTGCAAAATCGATAAGTCTGTTATGGCAGGTATTATCATCCGTGCGGGTGATATGGTCATTGATGGCAGCGTACGCGGCCGTCTTGAGCGCCTTGCAGACGTCTTGCAGTCTTAAGGGGACTGGAGCATGCAACTGAATTCCACCGAAATCAGCGAACTGATCAAGCAGCGCATTGCTCAGTTCAATGTTGTGAGCGAAGCTCATAACGAAGGTACTATTGTTTCTGTAAGTGACGGTGTTATCCGCATCCACGGCCTTGCCGAATGTATGCAGGGCGAGATGATCTCCCTGCCGGGTAACCGTTACGCTATCGCACTGAACCTGGAGCGCGACTCCGTAGGTGCGGTGGTAATGGGTCCGTACGCTGACCTCGCCGAAGGCATGAAGGTGAAATGTACTGGCCGTATCCTGGAAGTTCCGGTAGGCCGTGGCCTGCTGGGCCGCGTGGTTAACACCCTGGGCGCGCCAATTGATGGTAAAGGTCCGCTGGAAAACGACGGTTTCTCCGCCGTTGAAGCGATCGCGCCGGGCGTAATCGAACGTCAGTCCGTCGATCAGCCGGTACAGACCGGTTACAAATCCGTTGACGCCATGATCCCAATCGGTCGTGGTCAGCGTGAACTGATCATCGGCGACCGTCAGACCGGTAAAACTGCGCTGGCTATCGATGCCATCATCAACCAGCGTGATTCCGGCATCAAGTGCGTCTATGTCGCTATCGGTCAGAAAGCGTCCACCATCTCTAACGTGGTGCGTAAACTGGAAGAGCACGGCGCGCTGGCTAACACCATCGTAGTGGTAGCGACTGCATCTGAATCTGCTGCACTGCAATACCTGGCGCCATACGCTGGTTGCGCAATGGGCGAATACTTCCGCGACCGCGGTGAAGATGCGCTGATCGTTTACGATGATCTGTCTAAACAGGCTGTTGCTTATCGCCAGATCTCCCTGCTGCTCCGTCGTCCGCCTGGACGTGAAGCGTTCCCGGGCGACGTATTCTACCTCCACTCTCGTCTGCTGGAGCGTGCTGCGCGTGTTAACGCCGAATACGTTGAAGCCTTCACCAAAGGTGAAGTGAAAGGGAAAACAGGTTCTCTGACCGCGCTGCCGATTATCGAAACGCAGGCGGGTGACGTTTCCGCATTCGTTCCGACCAACGTAATCTCTATTACCGATGGTCAGATCTTCCTGGAAACCAACCTGTTTAACGCCGGTATTCGTCCTGCGGTTAACCCGGGTATCTCCGTATCCCGTGTTGGTGGTGCAGCGCAGACCAAGATCATGAAGAAACTGTCCGGTGGTATCCGTACCGCGCTGGCGCAGTATCGTGAACTGGCGGCGTTCTCCCAGTTTGCATCCGACCTTGACGATGCAACCCGCAAACAGCTGGACCACGGTCAGAAAGTGACCGAGCTGCTGAAACAGAAACAGTATGCGCCGATGTCCGTCGCGCAGCAGTCTCTGGTTCTGTTCGCAGCAGAACGTGGTTACCTGGCTGATGTAGAACTGGCGAAAATCGGTAGCTTCGAAGCCGCTCTGCTGGCTTACGTCGACCGTGATCACGCTCCGCTGATGCAAGAGATTAACCAGTCCGGTGGCTATAACGACGAAATCGAAGGCAAGCTGAAAGGCATCCTCGATTCCTTCAAAGCAACCCAGTCCTGGTAACGTCTGGCGGTCTGTCTTAGGGCAGGCCGCAAGGCATTGAGGAGAAGCTCATGGCCGGCGCAAAAGAGATACGTAGTAAGATCGCAAGCGTCCAGAACACGCAAAAGATCACTAAAGCGATGGAGATGGTCGCCGCTTCCAAAATGCGTAAATCGCAGGAGCGCATGGCGGCCAGCCGTCCTTACGCAGATACTATGCGCAAAGTGATTGGTCACCTTGCGAACGGTAATCTGGAATATAAGCACCCTTACCTGGAAGAACGCGACGTTAAGCGCGTGGGCTACCTGGTGGTGTCGACCGACCGTGGTCTGTGCGGCGGCTTGAACATTAACCTGTTCAAGAAACTGCTGGCGGAAATGAAAGCATGGTCCGATAAAGGCGTTCAGTGCGACCTCGCAATGATCGGCTCTAAGGGCGTTTCTTTCTTTAACTCCGTGGGCGGCAACGTGGTTGCACAGGTGACCGGTATGGGGGATAACCCATCCCTGTCCGAACTGATCGGCCCGGTAAAAGTGATGTTGCAGGCCTATGATGAAGGCCGTCTGGACAAGCTGTACGTTGTCAGCAACAAATTTATTAACACCATGTCTCAGGTTCCGACGATCACTCAGCTGCTGCCGTTACCGGCATCAGAAGATGCTGATCTGAAACGTAAATCCTGGGATTACCTGTATGAGCCCGATCCGAAAGCGCTGCTGGATACCCTCCTGCGCCGCTACGTCGAATCTCAGGTTTATCAGGGCGTGGTTGAAAACCTGGCCAGCGAGCAGGCCGCCCGTATGGTGGCGATGAAAGCCGCGACCGATAATGGCGGCAGCCTGATTAAAGAGCTGCAGTTGGTATACAACAAAGCTCGTCAGGCCAGCATTACTCAGGAACTCACCGAGATCGTCTCGGGGGCCGCCGCGGTTTAACCAGGTTATTTCGTAGAGGATTTAAGATGGCTACTGGAAAGATTGTCCAGGTAATCGGCGCCGTGGTCGACGTCGAGTTCCCTCAGGATGCCGTACCACGCGTGTACGAAGCCCTTGAGGTACAGAATGGTAATGAAGTTCTGGTGCTGGAAGTTCAGCAGCAGCTGGGCGGCGGTATCGTACGTACCATCGCCATGGGTTCTTCTGATGGTCTGCGCCGCGGTCTGGATGTAAAAGACCTCGAGCACCCGATCGAAGTCCCGGTAGGTAAAGCAACGCTGGGTCGTATCATGAACGTACTGGGTCAACCGGTTGACATGAAAGGCGACATCGGCGAAGAAGAGCGTTGGGCTATCCACCGCGCGGCACCGTCCTATGAAGAGCTGTCCAGCTCTCAGGAACTGCTGGAAACCGGCATCAAAGTTATCGACCTGATGTGTCCGTTCGCGAAGGGCGGTAAAGTTGGTCTGTTCGGCGGTGCGGGTGTAGGTAAAACTGTAAACATGATGGAGCTGATCCGTAACATCGCGATCGAGCACTCCGGTTACTCTGTGTTTGCGGGCGTAGGTGAGCGTACTCGTGAGGGTAACGACTTCTACCACGAAATGACCGACTCCAACGTTATCGATAAAGTATCCCTGGTGTACGGCCAGATGAACGAGCCGCCGGGAAACCGTCTGCGCGTTGCGCTGACCGGCCTGACCATGGCTGAGAAATTCCGTGACGAAGGTCGTGACGTACTGCTGTTCGTCGATAACATCTATCGTTACACCCTGGCCGGTACTGAAGTATCCGCACTGCTGGGTCGTATGCCTTCAGCGGTAGGTTATCAGCCGACCCTGGCGGAAGAGATGGGCGTTCTGCAGGAACGTATCACCTCCACCAAAACCGGTTCTATCACCTCCGTACAGGCGGTATACGTACCGGCGGATGACTTAACTGACCCATCCCCAGCCACTACCTTTGCTCACTTAGATGCAACCGTAGTACTGAGCCGTCAGATCGCATCCCTGGGTATCTACCCGGCCGTTGACCCGCTGGATTCCACCAGCCGTCAGCTGGATCCGCTGGTTGTTGGTCAGGAACACTACGACACCGCGCGTGGCGTTCAGTCCATCCTGCAGCGTTATCAGGAACTGAAAGACATTATCGCCATCCTCGGTATGGACGAACTGTCTGAAGAAGACAAACTGGTGGTAGCTCGCGCGCGTAAGATCCAGCGCTTCCTGTCCCAGCCGTTCTTCGTGGCAGAAGTCTTTACCGGTTCTCCGGGCAAATACGTGGCGCTGAAAGACACCATCCGTGGCTTTAAAGGCATCATGGAAGGCGAATACGATCACCTGCCAGAGCAGGCGTTCTACATGGTCGGTTCCATCGACGAAGCCGTGGAAAAAGCCAAAAAACTTTAACGCCTTAATCGGAGGGTGATATGGCAATGACTTACCACCTGGACGTCGTCAGCGCAGAGCAACAAATGTTCTCTGGTCTGGTCGAAAAAATCCAGGTAACGGGTAGCGAAGGTGAACTGGGTATTTACCCGGGCCACGCGCCGCTGCTCACCGCCATTAAGCCTGGTATGATTCGCATCGTTAAACAGCACGGTCATGAAGAGTTTATCTATCTGTCCGGCGGCATTCTTGAAGTGCAGCCTGGCAGCGTGACCGTCCTGGCGGATACCGCAATTCGCGGTCAGGACCTCGACGAAGCGCGAGCGCTGGAAGCGAAACGCAAAGCGGAAGAGCACATTAAGAGCTCTCACGGCGATGTGGATTACGCTCAGGCGTCTGCGGAACTGGCCAAAGCGATCGCTAAACTGCGCGTTATCGAGTTGACCAAAAAAGCGATGTAACACCGGCTTGAACGTAAAAAGCCAGTCTGGGTTCCAGGCTGGCTTTTTTTATTGCCCGCTGCTGACGAGCGGATGAAGTGAAAACAGTATTCACCCTTAATTGTTATTGATTAGTTAAATGATGAGGCGTAAACTCTTTTTATGTGATGTATATCACAAAAAAGAGCGTTATAAACTGCACCTGCGTCAGGAAATCATCATGAAACTGTTCCATAAAATCATCGCTAAATTTAGCGTCCTGAGCTTCTAAGCTCCGCGCTATCTCGCCCGCTGACACGACGTATCGCCCATCAAAACGACAACACTGGCGATGTGAAACCGGGAAAAGAAGGTCACCTGATAGGTGGCCTTTCGTTTTTTATGGATAGCATCCATCACTTTACCGCCCTCCCCCGCCAGCGACTGGCGAATATTTATCCTGGTTCTTCCCGCTGTGGGTGCTGATAAACGCCTGCCGCTACGGCTTTATTCAGGTGGCGAAAAAACAGCAAAAGCAGTGAGATAGTTAATGATTCTCCACCCCGCCCTCCTTTTTCAGCGTTAAACTGATTTGCAGTGGTTAAAAATAGCGTCATAAAATGGGGTAAAACAGTGAGCCTGGACGTTTTCTCCACGTCTCGTTTTATGATGAAAAATATGTAGAAATTTCAACGTGAAAGGCTTTTACTTTTCGTTCTAACTACCGTCAGGATGAGTATGTCAAATAGTGCGATGAGCGTGGTTATCCTTGCTGCAGGCAAAGGGACCCGCATGTATTCCGATCTTCCTAAGGTGCTTCATACCCTGGCCGGGAAGCCAATGGTGCAGCATGTCATTGATGCCGCTAACGATTTAGGCGCATGTGCGGTACACCTGGTATACGGCCACGGCGGCGATCTGCTGCGTCAGACTCTGCATGAAGACAACCTGAACTGGGTGCTGCAGGCCGAGCAGCTCGGAACCGGGCACGCTATGCAGCAGGCGGCGCCATTCTTCAATGATGATGAAGACATCCTGATGCTCTATGGCGACGTGCCGCTGATCTCCGTTGAGACGCTACAGCGCCTGCGCGCCGCGAAACCACAGGGTGGGATTGGTCTGTTAACGGTGAAGCTGGATGACCCAACCGGCTATGGCCGCATTACCCGTGAAAATGGCCAGGTGACGGGCATCGTTGAGCACAAAGATGCCAGCGAGGCCCAGCGCCAGATCCAGGAAATCAACACCGGGATCCTGATCGCCGGCGGAGCGGATCTAAAGCGCTGGCTGGCGAAACTCACCAATAACAACGCTCAGGGCGAATACTACATCACCGATATCATCGCCATGGCGCACCAGGAAGGACACCAGATCGTCGCAGTGCATCCGCAGCGCCTGAGCGAAGTCGAAGGCGTCAACAACCGCCTGCAGCTTGCGCGCCTGGAGCGCGTCTACCAGGCGGAGCAGGCGGAAAAGCTGCTGCTGGCGGGCGTGATGCTGCGCGATCCGGCGCGTTTCGATCTGCGCGGTACGCTGCAGCACGGGCGCGATGTAGAGATCGATACTAACGTTATTCTGGAAGGCAACGTGGTGCTGGGCGATCGAGTGAAAATCGGCGCCGGCTGCGTGATCAAAAACAGCACCATCGGCGATGACTGCGAAATTAGCCCCTACAGCGTGGTGGAAGATGCCCAGCTGCAGGCGGCCTGCACCATCGGTCCATTTGCCCGTCTGCGCCCGGGCGCCGAACTGCTGGAAGGCGCCCACGTTGGTAACTTCGTGGAAATGAAAAAAGCGCGTCTCGGGAAAGGCTCCAAGGCGGGTCATCTGACCTATCTGGGCGATGCGGAGATTGGCGATAACGTCAATATCGGCGCGGGCACCATCACCTGCAACTACGATGGTGCGAACAAGCATAAAACGATTATTGGCGATGATGTCTTTGTCGGCTCGGATACCCAGCTGGTGGCGCCAGTCACGGTAGGCAATGGCGTTACTATCGCCGCCGGCACCACCGTTACGCGCAATATCGCCGATAATGAGCTGGTGTTGAGCCGCGTACCGCAGGTCCACAAACAGGGCTGGCAGCGTCCGGTGAAGAAGAAATAATTTGGATTATCGCCGGGGAAATTTTCCCGGCGAACCAGGATGAGAGGGTCAACATAGATCCCCGTCCGCAGGCAGTACCATAACAATAACCCCACTCTCTACAAGGCTCGGGGCGCCCGGAAAACGGGCAAATACAGGTCAGCGACAACGCATGGCATATCGCCATTATCAGGAAATTTAACTATGTGTGGAATTGTTGGCGCAGTCGCGCAGCGTGATATTGCTGAAATCCTTCTCGAAGGTTTACGTCGTCTGGAATACCGTGGCTATGACTCTGCCGGTCTGGCAGTGGTCGACAGCGAAGGTCATATGACCCGCGTGCGTCGCCTGGGTAAAGTTCAGATGCTGGCTCAGGCGGTAGAAGAGCAACCGTTACACGGTGGTACCGGGATCGCCCATACACGTTGGGCGACGCACGGCGAACCGTCTGAGAGCAATGCGCATCCGCATGTTTCTGAACACATTGTGGTGGTCCATAATGGGATCATCGAAAACCATGAGCCGCTGCGCGCCCTGCTGCAGTCTCGCGGCTATGTCTTCGTCACAGAGACCGATACCGAAGTTATTGCCCATCTGGTGCACTGGGAGCTGGAGCAAGGCGGTACCTTGCGTGAAGCCGTCCTGCGCGCTATCCCGCAGTTGCGCGGCGCTTACGGTACGGTGATCATGGATACCCGTGACCCGGGAACTCTGCTGGCGGCCCGCTCCGGTAGCCCGCTGGTAATTGGCCTGGGGATGGGTGAAAACTTTATCGCTTCCGACCAGCTGGCATTGCTGCCAGTTACCCGCCGCTTCATCTTCCTCGAAGAAGGCGATATCGCGGAAGTGACTCGCCGTTCGGTGGTGATTTTTGATAAGTCCGCTGCGCAAGTGAAGCGCCAGGAGATCGAATCCAATCTGCAGTATGACGCTGGCGATAAAGGTATCTACCGCCACTATATGCAGAAAGAGATTTTCGAGCAGCCGAACGCGATTAAGAACACCCTGACCGGGCGCATCAGCCATGGCGAAGTGGATCTCAGCGAACTGGGGCCCAACGCCAATGAAATGCTGGCTCAGGTTGAACATATTCAGATAGTGGCCTGCGGGACTTCCTATAACTCCGGGATGGTCTCCCGCTACTGGTTCGAAGCGTTAGCCGGCGTCCCGTGCGATGTGGAAATCGCCTCCGAATTCCGCTATCGCAAGTCCGCGGTGCGTCGCAATAGCCTGATGATCACCCTCTCCCAGTCCGGTGAAACCGCCGATACCCTGGCGGCGCTGCGTCTGTCGAAAGAGCTGGGCTATCTCGGCTCGCTGGCCATCTGCAACGTGCGGGGCTCGTCGCTGGTGCGCGAGTCCGATCTGGCGCTGATGACCAAAGCCGGAACGGAAATCGGCGTGGCCTCGACCAAAGCCTTTACCACTCAGCTAACCGTGCTGTTGATGCTGGTGGCGAAACTGGCGCGACTGAAAGGTCAGGATGCGTCTATCGAGCATGATATCGTGCACGGCCTTCAGGCTCTGCCGAACCGTATCGAGCAGATGCTCTCCCAGGACAAGCGTATTGAGCAGCTGGCAGAGCGCTTCTCTGATAAGCACCATGCGCTGTTCCTTGGCCGTGGCGATCAGTATCCGATCGCTATGGAAGGGGCGCTGAAGCTGAAAGAGATCTCCTACATTCACGCGGAAGCCTATGCGGCGGGCGAGCTTAAGCACGGCCCACTGGCGCTGATTGATGCGGAAATGCCGGTGATCGTGGTGGCGCCGAACAACGAACTGCTGGAAAAACTGAAATCCAACATCGAAGAGGTTCGTGCCCGCGGCGGTGAACTATACGTCTTCGCCGACGGTGAAGCCGGCTTCAACGGTAGCGATAACATGCACATCATTGAGATGCCGCATGTGGAAGAGACCATCGCCCCTATCTTCTATACGGTTCCGCTGCAGCTGTTGGCTTATCACGTCGCGCTGATCAAAGGCACTGACGTTGACCAGCCGCGTAACCTGGCGAAATCGGTAACGGTTGAGTAAAGCATCCTATCCTGCAAAGGGCTGCCGACGGCGGCCCTTTTTATTTGCACCTGCTGTTTTCCATCGATTACGTGCGCAATATTTTGGCTGGCGGTAGATGACAAACGATCGTTTTACGGTCCGATTTCGCCGTCATAAAAAGAAAATTATTTTGACATTGCACGGTCATGATTAAAGATAACCATCTGAGTTATAAGCGTATTATTTGGCGTAAAATCCACTCTCCCGGCATGTCATAAAACTGTCATAATTCGTACATTTTACTGTCACCTCTTTGACCTATTTTGCTCACCATAGCCTCGAAACAATGATTTACGAATCCCAGCAGGAGACATTATGAACGTTATGCGTACCACCGTCGCAACAGTTGTCGCCGCGACCTTATCGATGAGCGCTTTCTCTGCCTTCGCAGCAGCAAGCCTGACTGGCGCAGGCGCAACTTTCCCTGCGCCGGTGTATGCCAAATGGGCTGATACCTATCAGAAAGAAACCGGCAATAAAGTGAACTACCAGGGTATTGGTTCCTCTGGTGGCGTTAAGCAGATTATTGCCAACACCGTTGATTTCGGTGCTTCTGATGCTCCGCTGGCTGATGACAAACTGACTCAGGAAGGTCTGTTCCAGTTCCCCACCGTGATTGGCGGCGTGGTACTGGCGGTTAACCTGCCTGGCGTGAAATCTGGCGAGCTGGTGCTGGATGGCAAAACCCTCGGTGATATCTACCTGGGTAAAATTAAAAAATGGGATGACGAAGCGATCGCTAAGCTCAACCCGGGCCTGAAGCTGCCGTCGCAGAACATCGCCGTGGTCCGCCGCGCCGATGGTTCTGGTACCTCCTTCGTTTTCACCAGCTACCTGTCCAAAGTGAATGAAGAGTGGAAATCGAAAATCGGCGCCGGCTCTACCGTAAACTGGCCAACCGGTCTGGGCGGTAAAGGCAACGATGGTATCGCCGCCTTTGTTCAGCGTCTGCCGGGCTCGATTGGTTACGTCGAATACGCTTACGCTAAGCAAAACAACCTGGCCTACACCAAACTGGTCTCTGCCGACGGCAAGCCGGTTAGCCCGACTGAAGACAACTTCGCTAACGCCGCAAAAGGCGTTGACTGGAGCAAGTCTTTCGCTCAGGACCTGACCAACCAGAAAGGCGAGAATGCATGGCCGATCACCTCAACCACCTTCATCCTGGTGCATAAGGCGACGAACAAGCCGGAACAGACCGCTGAAGTGCTGAAGTTCTTCGACTGGGCGTATAAAAACGGCGGGAAAGAAGCGAATGCGCTGGATTACGCGACGCTGCCGGAAAGCGTGGTAGAGCAGGTTCGCGCGGCATGGAAAACCAACGTCAAAGACAGCAGCGGTAAAGCGCTGTACTAACAGTAGATTTTTGACGAAGATGGCGGGGGCGTTCAGGCGCTGCCCGCCCTACGGTTCAGACTGTAGGCCCGGGAGCCAACGCCACCGGGCATTTATTCGAACAAGTTTTAATACGTAAAGAGTAATCTATGGCTGCAACCAAGCCTGCATTTACCCCTCCGGGGAAAAAGGGTGACATGATTTTCAGTGCGCTGGTAAAACTGGCTGCGCTGATTGTGCTATTGATGCTGGGCGGCATCATCGTTTCCCTGATCATCTCTTCCTGGCCGAGCATTCAAAAGTTTGGCTTTGCCTTTTTGTGGACCAAAGAGTGGGATGCGCCTAACGAGATCTTCGGCGCGCTGGTCCCGATTTACGGAACCCTGGTCACCTCTTTTATCGCGCTGCTGATCGCCGTTCCGGTGAGCTTCGGCATCGCGCTGTTTCTGACAGAATTGTCCCCCGCCTGGCTCAAGCGTCCGCTGGGCATTGCGATTGAGCTGCTGGCGGCAATCCCGAGCATCGTGTACGGCATGTGGGGCCTGTTTATTTTCGCCCCGCTGTTTGCGACTTACTTCCAGGAGCCGGTCGGCAACGTTCTGTCGACCATCCCGTTCGTCGGCGCGCTGTTTGCCGGCCCGGCGTTTGGTATCGGTATTCTCGCCGCTGGCGTCATTCTGGCCATCATGATCATCCCTTACATCGCCGCGGTCATGCGCGATGTTTTCGAACAGACCCCGGTGATGATGAAAGAGTCGGCCTATGGCATCGGCTGCACCACCTGGGAGGTGATCTGGCGCATTGTCTTACCGTTCACCAAGAATGGGGTGATCGGCGGGGTGATGCTCGGTCTGGGCCGCGCGCTGGGTGAAACCATGGCGGTCACCTTTATCATCGGCAACACCTACCAGCTCGACAGCATCTCGTTGTATATGCCGGGGAACAGTATTACCTCCGCGCTGGCTAATGAGTTCGCCGAAGCGGAAACCGGCCTGCACGTGGCGGCGCTGATGGAGCTGGGCCTGATCCTGTTCGTTATCACCTTTATCGTTCTGGCCGCGTCGAAGTTTATGATTATGCGCCTCGCGAAGAATGAGGGGGCACGCTAATGGCGACCATTGAATTGCAAACTACCGCCGAACTGGCGGAGTCCCGTCGCAAGATGCAGGCCAAACGCCGCATGAAGAACCGTATCGCTCTGGCGCTGTCGATGGCGACCATGGCGTTTGGTTTGTTCTGGCTTATCTGGATCCTGATGGCGACGATAACCCGCGGTTTCGACGGCATGAGTCTGGCGCTGTTCACCGAAATGACGCCGCCGCCGAATACGGCGGGCGGTGGACTGGCTAACGCCCTCGCCGGCAGCGGCCTGCTGATCCTGTGGGCAACCGTATTTGGTACGCCGCTGGGTATCCTCGCCGGAATTTATCTGGCGGAGTATGGCCGCAAGTCGGTGCTGGCGGAAATCATCCGCTTTATCAACGACATTCTGCTTTCCGCGCCGTCTATCGTGGTGGGTCTGTTCGTCTACACCATCGTGGTGGCGCAGATGCAACACTTCTCGGGCTGGGCGGGCGTTATCGCGCTGGCGCTGCTGCAGGTGCCTATCGTTATTCGTACCACCGAAAACATGCTGAAGCTGGTGCCGGATAGCCTGCGTGAAGCGGCCTATGCGCTGGGGACGCCGAAGTGGAAGATGATCTCGGCGATCACCCTGAAAGCCTCCGTCTCAGGGATTATGACCGGGATCCTGCTGGCTATCGCCCGTATCGCCGGGGAAACGGCGCCGCTGCTGTTCACCGCGCTGTCCAACCAGTTCTGGAGCACCGACATGATGCAGCCGATTGCTAACCTGCCGGTGACCATTTTCAAATTTGCCATGAGTCCGTTTGCGGAGTGGCAGCAACTGGCATGGGCCGGGGTGTTGATTATCACCCTGTGCGTCTTGCTGCTGAACATCCTGGCGCGCGTTATCTTCGCCAAGAAGAAACACGGTTAATTTTTTGCGGCGCAGCAACTGCTGCGCTGAATGAGGAAGAGATTGAGATGAGTATGGTGAATACAGCTCCGGGTAAGATTTCAGTTCGTAACCTGAACTTCTACTACGGCAAATTCCATGCCCTGAAGAACATCAACCTGGATATCACCAAAAACCAGGTGACGGCGTTTATCGGTCCGTCAGGCTGTGGTAAATCCACCCTGCTGCGCACGTTCAACAAGATGTTTGAACTGTATCCGGAGCAGCGCGCGGAAGGTGAGATCCTGCTGGATGGCGACAACATTCTGACTAACACCCAGGATATCGCCCTGCTGCGCGCTAAGGTTGGCATGGTGTTCCAGAAACCAACGCCGTTCCCGATGTCCATATACGACAATATCGCCTTCGGCGTGCGCCTGTTTGAAAAGCTGTCCCGTGCCGATATGGACGAGCGCGTGCAGTGGGCGCTGACCAAAGCCGCATTATGGAACGAAACCAAAGATAAACTGCACCAGAGCGGGTATTCTCTCTCCGGTGGTCAGCAGCAGCGTCTGTGCATTGCCCGCGGTATCGCGATCCGCCCGGAAGTGCTGCTGCTTGATGAGCCGTGCTCCGCGCTGGACCCGATCTCCACCGGGCGTATCGAAGAGCTGATCACCGAGCTGAAACAGGACTACACCGTCGTTATCGTGACTCACAACATGCAGCAGGCTGCGCGTTGCTCCGACCATACGGCATTTATGTATCTTGGCGAGCTGATTGAGTTCAGCAACACGGATGACCTGTTCACTAAGCCCGCGAAGAAACAAACTGAAGATTATATTACTGGCCGCTACGGTTGATTTGCCCTTGTGCTTTCAGGCTCTCACCAGTTGGGCAATCAGGAGACACCATGGACAACCTAAATCTTAACAAACATATTTCCGGCCAGTTCAACGCTGAACTGGAGTATATCCGCACCCAGGTGATGACCATGGGTGGGCTGGTGGAACAGCAGCTCTCTGATGCCATCACCGCCATGCATAACCAGGACAGCGATCTGGCGAAACGCGTCATCGACGGCGACAAGCAGGTCAACATGATGGAAGTGGCTATCGATGAAGCGTGCGTGCGCATCATCGCCAAGCGCCAGCCTACCGCCAGCGACCTGCGCCTGGTGATGGCGATCATCAAGACTATCGCTGAGCTGGAACGCATTGGCGACGTGGCGGATAAAATCTGCCGCACCGCGCTGGAGAAGTTTTCCCAGCAGCACCAGCCGCTGCTGGTGAGCCTCGAATCGCTGGGCCGCCACACGGTGCAGATGCTGCATGACGTACTGGATGCGTTTGCGCGTATGGATCTCGACGAAGCGGTACGTATCTATCGCGAAGATAAGAAAGTCGACCAGGAGTATGAAGGCATCGTGCGTCAGCTGATGACCTACATGATGGAAGACTCGCGCACTATCCCCAGCGTCCTGACCGCGCTGTTCTGCGCGCGCTCCATCGAGCGTATCGGCGACCGCTGCCAGAATATCTGCGAATATATTTTCTACTTCGTCAAAGGTCAGGATTTCCGTCACGTTGGCGGCGATGAGCTGGATAAACTGCTCGCTGGCAAAGATCCGAAAGAGTAATAATCATTCTGTCTAATTCTGGTAAATGGATTTATCAGAATTAGATATGTTTTACCCCGCGGCAGCGAGATTGCTGAGATTATCGTCACAATTAACAATCTGCCCGTTTGAGTTATTCATTTTATCGCGTAACAATCAGCTGCCACTCACTGAGTTTTAACGCTCAGGATGGTTTAAACGGATTGTGACTGCGACAGCAGGCAAAACCTGATATTGCTCCTGGGGGCGATATCAGGTTTTTTGTTTTATGCGGGCCAATAATGGCTGAATGAGGGTTGCTACCGCGATGCGCGGGCAAAACCTGAAGAGGATTATCTGCCAAGGCAGATGGTCTTCTTCAGGTTTTTTTGTTTTTGTCTAACCGCAAAAATAACAGCCGTCGCGACGTCAAACGGTATGGATACGGCTATTAGCACCGGCACGGAATAGGGTTGTTGTCGTGTTTTATTTACGCCAATGATTATATAAGGGAATATTATGATGAGAAAAAACAGGATCGCTTCGGCGATAGTCTTGCTGGCGCCACTTTGTTATTCAACTAATCTGCTAGCGAGCCAGTTGACGGTGGAACAACGGCTTGAGCTGCTGGAAAAAGCGCTCAAAGACACGCAAAAAGAGCTCAAAAAATACCAGGACCAGGAAAGAAAAAGAGACCAGATTTGGGCCTCATGGTCTCCTCCTGCGGAAGGTCAGAAGCGCAAGACCGGGGGGGCGACCGCCGGGCCGAAAACGGCGGTTAAACCGGATGCGGTGCTGGTTAAAAATCAACAACCTGTCACCGATGGCGCGCCAGCCTACAGCGCGATGACGCTGAAAGACTTTAGCAAGTTCGTGAAAGATGAAATTGGCTTTAGCTATAACGGCTACTTCCGTTCCGGCTGGGGGACCGCCTCGCACGGCTCGCCAAAATCATGGGCGATCGGTTCGCTTGGCCGCCTGGGCAATGAATATTCCGGCTGGTTCGATCTGCAGCTGAAGCAGCGGGTGTTTCAGGAAGGCGATAAACGCGTCGACGCCATCGTGATGCTCGACGGGAACGTCGGCCAGCAGTATTCCACTGGCTGGTTTGGTGACAATGCCGGCGGCGAAAACTACATTCAATTCTCGGATATGTATGTTAACACCAAAGGGTTCCTGCCGTTTGCGCCGGAAGCCGATTTCTGGGTCGGCAAACACGGGGCGCCAAAAATTGAAATCCAGATGCTGGACTGGAAAACGCAGAGAACCGATGCGGCGGCCGGCGTAGGGCTGGAAAACTGGCAGGTGGGCGCCGGGAAATTCGATATCGCGTTGATTCGCGAAGATGTCGATGATTATGACCGTTCTTTAAGCAATAAGCAGCAAATTAACACCAACACCCTGGACGTTCGCTACAAAGAGATTCCGCTGTGGGATAAAGCCAGCCTGATGGTTAGCGGACGCTATGTCGCCGCCAACCAAAGTTCCTCTGAGAAATATAAAGAGGGCAATGAAGGTTATTATCCGTGGAAAGATACCTGGATGGCTGGTACCTCGTTAACGCAGAAATTTGCTAACGGCGGCTTTAACGAATTCTCTTTCTTACTGGCCAATAATTCTATTGCCAGCAGCTTCTCACGCTATGCCGGATCCAGCCCCTATACCACCTTTAATGGCCGCTATTATGGCGATCATACCAATGGCACCGCCGTGCGCTTAACCTCGCAGGGGGAAACCTATTTACGCGATGACGTTATTATGGCGAATGCCATCGTCTACTCTTTTGGTAACGACGTCTATAGCTACGAAACCGGAGCCCACTCCGATTTTGAATCTATCCGTACGGTTCTGCGACCGGCTTATATCTGGGATAAATATAACCAGACCGGCGTCGAGCTGGGGTACTTCAAACAGCAAAACAAAGATGTTACCGGCAAGAAATATAACGAGTCCGGCTACAAGACCACGCTGTTCCATACCTTCAAAGTCAATACCAGTATGCTGACCTCGCGCCCGGAAATTCGTTTCTATGCCACCTATATTAAAGCGAAGGATATTGACCTGGATAAGGCCGCGAATAATACCACCAGCATTTTTGAAGACGGGAAGAACGATCAGTTTGCCGTGGGGGCGCAGGCGGAAATCTGGTGGTGAGACGATAACTGAACGGACACAACGAAAGAGGAACAACGATGAAACGACATGCAATTTATTTCGCCCTGGCGCTGGCGGGCGCGGCGTTTACCCTCCAGGCGGCGCCATTACCCGCGATGCCGGACCCAAGCCTGCCGGTGAGCCACTTTATCACCCAGGTTAACGCGGATAAGAGTATCACTTACCGCTTGTTTGCCCCTGATGCCCGGCGGGTCTCGATAGTGACTGGCGCCACGCCGGACTCCTTTGTCTCGCACGACATGACCAAAGCAGCGGACGGAGTCTGGACATGGAAAAGCGAGCCGATGAAGCCCAATCTCTATGAATACTATTTCGATGTGGATGGCTTCCGCTCGGTAGATACCGGCAGCCGCTATCAGAAGCCGCAGCGCCAGGTGAACACCAGTTTGATTCTGGTGCCGGGCAGTATTCTTGACGATCGGGAGGTTGCGCATGGCGATCTGCGCACCCTCACCTATCACTCGAAGGCTCTGAACGCCGAACGTCGTCTCTATGTCTGGACGCCGCCGGGCTATAGCGGAACCGGCGATCCGCTGCCGGTGCTCTATTTCTATCATGGCTTTGGCGACAGCGGCCTGTCGGCCATCGATCAGGGGCGGATCCCGCAAATCATGGATAACCTGCTGGCGGAGGGCAAGATTAAGCCGATGCTGGTGGTGGTCCCGGATACCGAAACCGATATCCCGGAAGCGGTCGCGGAAAACTTCCCGCCGCAGGAGCGGCGCAAAACCTTCTATCCACTTAATGCGCAGGCGGCGGATAAAGAGCTCATGCAGGATATTATTCCGCTGATCGATGCCCGATTTAACGTGCGTAAAGATGCCGACGGTCGGGCGCTGGCGGGCCTCTCGCAGGGCGGTTATCAGGCGCTGGTTTCCGGAATGAATCATCTGGAGAGCTTTGGCTGGCTCGCCACCTTTAGCGGCGTTACGACTACCACGGTGCCGAATGCCGGCGTGGAAGCGCAGCTGAAGCAGCCTGACGCGATCAATAAGCAGCTGCGTAACTTTACCGTGGTCGTCGGGGAAAAAGATTCTGTGACCGGTAAAGACATTGCTGGTCTGAAAAGCGAGCTGGAAAAACAGCAGATTAAATTTGATTACCACCAGTATCCCGGCCTGAACCATGAAATGGACGTCTGGCGCCCGGCCTACGCCGAGTTTGTGCAAAAACTGTTTAAATAACCTTTAGGGGGCCTTCAGCCCCCGTTTTGTGCTTGTGAAGGACGACAAGATGAAAATGATTGTGACCGAAGATTATGAAGAGATGAGCCTGGTCGCCAGCCATCATGTTCTGGGCTATATCACGGTGCCGCGGCGGGTGAATCTGGCGGTGACGGCGGGGAGCACGCCAAAGCGGATGTATGAGCATTTGACCGCCGCCGTGACAGGCAAAGCATTCTATGATCGGGTGCACTATTACAACTTCGATGAGATCCCTTTTCGCGGCCAGTCGCGAGAAGGCGTCACGATATCTAATTTGCGCCAGCTGTTTTTTACCCCGGCGCAGATCAAAGAAGAGAACATTCACAAGCTGACGCTGGACAACGCCGCTCAGCACGATCGCCAGCTGGAAGAGGCTGGCGGTCTGGATCTGATGGTGCTGGGGCTGGGGGCCGACGGCCATTTTTGCGGCAACCTGCCGAATACCACCCGCTTTCATGATCAGACGGTCGAAGTGCCGATTCATGGGGAAATGATTGCTCTTATCGCTAACAGCGAGATGGGCGGGGATATCTCGGCAGTACCAAACAGCTATGTCACCATGGGGCCGAGAAGCGTGATGGCGGCGAAAAATTTATTGCTAATTGTCAGCGGTGCGGCAAAAGCGCACGCGTTAAAGCAAGTGGTGGAAGGTCCGGTCAGCGTGCAGGTGCCGGCTTCAGTGCTCAAATTGCACCCTTCACTGGTGATTATTGCCGATAAAGCGGCGGCGGCGGAATTGCAGCAATAAAAAGCCGCTAGTTCTATTCCCCGCTTACGCAGATGCATAGCGGGGGGGCATCGATGCCAACGTGCCGCTCACCAGGCCCTTAACGCGTGATATCCCAGCCGCGCGCCTGCCACAATGCCGGCAGCTCTGCCAGATCGGTAAAGGTCGTCACTTTGGGATGATCGATCGGCTGGTTGTGCGGATCGGCGCAGAAATAAAACACTTCCATGCCGGCGGCAATCCCCGACTGAGCGCCGGCGCTGGAGTCATCCACCAGAATACAGTTTTCGGCTTTTACCTGCATGGCCTCTGCCGCATGAAACATCAGCGCCGGGTCGGGCTTCCAGCGCTGAATATCGTAGCCGCTGTACAAGCGGTCAGTGAAATGGCGCAGCAGGCCGGTGCGTCCGAGCGAGTGCTGCATCTTACTGACTGGGCCATTGGAAACCACGCACATCGGGACGCTTACCGCATCCAGCAGCGCCTGGGCTCCGGGAATCACCTCCAGCTCGCTATCGAACAGGCGAGCGACCTCCGCCCGGTAAATCGGCTCCAGGGTGGCCTTTTGCAGATTAACGCCATACTCAGCGTTGATGGTGTCGATAATTTCGTACAGCTTCACACCTTTGAAGCGCTTAAAAATCTCGGCGAGGTCCAGCGTAATGCCGAATTCCTGAAACATGTGAACGTAGGCGCGGGAGCAAATCACCTCGCTGTCGACCAGCGTGCCGTCACAGTCAAAAAATACTGCTTCTGGTTGAGTCATAGCCTTTCCATATTAACAAGTTTAACGTTTTCGTAATGCTCAATGCCGCGACGCAATCGTTGCCGTATAAGCAAAATAAATGAAAAAAATTACCATACAACCGCGCCTGGTGCCGTAATTTGGTATAGGATAGCCTCGAATTTTCCCTCCTTACGTTCGGAAACCGATAATGAGTCAACAACAAACCAGCCAGTCTTCTGGCCAGGGTCTGCTGGAGCGCGTATTTAAGCTGCGCGAGCACGGCACCACGGTGCGCACCGAAGCCATCGCCGGTTTCACCACGTTCCTGACGATGGTGTATATCGTTTTTGTTAACCCACAAATTCTTGGCGTAGCGGGCATGGATACCAGCGCCGTGTTTGTGACCACCTGTCTGATTGCCGCTTTCGGCAGTATCCTGATGGGTCTGTTCGCGAACCTGCCGGTCGCCCTGGCGCCGGCGATGGGCCTGAACGCCTTTTTCGCCTTTGTGGTGGTGCAGGCGATGGGGCTGCCGTGGCAGGTGGGCATGGGCGCCATCTTCTGGGGCGCCGTGGGCCTGCTGCTGCTGACCATCTTCCGCGTACGTTACTGGATGATCGCCAATATTCCGCTTAGCCTGCGTGTAGGTATCACCAGCGGTATCGGCCTGTTTATCGGCATGATGGGCCTGAAAAACGCCGGGGTGATTGTCGCCAATCCGGAAACGCTGGTCAGCATTGGTCATTTGACTTCCCACAGCGTACTGCTGGGCGTGCTGGGCTTCTTTATCATCGCGATTCTGGCGTCGCGCAACATTCACGCCGCGGTACTGGTCTCTATCGTTGTGACCACCCTGCTGGGCTGGATGCTGGGCGACGTGCATTACACCGGGATCGTCTCGGCGCCGCCGAGCGTGGCTTCGGTGATTGGTCAGGTCGATCTGGCGGGTTCCCTGAACCTGGGCCTGGCCGGCGTGATCTTCTCCTTTATGCTGGTCAACCTGTTTGACTCCTCCGGGACGCTGATTGGCGTGACGGATAAAGCGGGTCTCGCGGATGCCAACGGTAAATTCCCGCGCATGAAGCAAGCGCTGTTTGTCGATAGCGTCTCGTCGGTGGCGGGCTCCTTCATCGGTACCTCGTCGGTGACGGCCTATATCGAATCTTCTTCCGGCGTTTCCGTGGGCGGGCGTACCGGCCTGACCGCCGTTGTCGTTGGTATCCTGTTCCTGCTGGTTATTTTCCTCTCTCCGCTGGCGGGGATGGTTCCTGGCTATGCCGCCGCGGGCGCGCTGATATACGTCGGCGTGCTGATGACCTCCAGCCTCGCGCGCGTGAAGTGGAGCGACCTGACCGAGGCGGTGCCTGCGTTCATCACCGCAGTGATGATGCCGTTTAGCTTCTCGATCACCGAAGGTATCGCCCTGGGCTTTATCTCTTACTGCGTGATGAAGATCGGTACCGGCCGGCTGCGCGAGCTCAGCCCGTGTGTGATTATCGTTTCGCTGCTGTTCGTGCTGAAAATTGTCTTTATCGATGCACATTAATCCGCACGCATGATGAAAAAGCCCGGCATCGCTGCCGGGCTTTTTTTATGCTTTAACCCGCCGAATATAGTCGCCGAAAGCGGTCAGTTGGCCGCGCAGATGGTCGAGGGTGCTTTGATCGACCACTTCACCCGCCTGCGGATCCACTTTGTTCTGGATGACGCCGCCCATAAATTCCGGTTTATTCATTACCATCGCATCAAGGAAGACCAGAATCTGCCGCAGATGATACTGGCAGCGCGCACCGCCGATGGCGCCCATTGAGCTGGTCTGAATCAGTACCGGTTTGCCGGACAGCGGCTGCTCGGGCAGGCGTGACAGCCAGTCGATGGCGTTTTTCAGGCCGCCAGGCACGGAATAGTTATATTCTGGAGTGACTATCACTACCCCATCCGCCTCGCGGATCTGTTGCGCAATCTCCTGCACGCGCTGCGGAAAACCTTCTTCCTCCTGCATATCAGCATCGTACAGCGGGATATCACCGATCGACGGCAGCGCGGAGATATCCATGCCCGCTGGCGCGATGCCGGGCAGGGTGCGCGCGACCATTCCATTAAACGACCCTTTACGCAGGCTGCCGAGTAACGTAACCACTTTCAAGGTATCTGACATGATTGCTCCTTTGGATCATGATGCCGGCAAGACCGGTCAATTGAGGGATAAGGTTTTTTCCATGGGTAAGCTGGTAAAGCGCATCAGGCGGGCTGACGGTTCGCGTGCGCGCTGCTGCGCATCCGCCAGGCTGCGCCAGTCACCTCCCTTAGCATCATATTCCCAGACCTTCAGCGAGCCGATGTTCGGGGTTGCGGCAATGGACCATACCAGCAGCGATTCGGCGTCACATACCGCTTCGATTGGCTGACTGCCGGCGGTGCGCAGGCGGCCAGAGCCGGGCAGCAGCTGCAGCTGCGTTGATGCTTCGCCGGTCAGCTTTAGCACGCTGCGGCGCAGCGCTACCAGCTGGCTGCGCGCTTCGTCCGGATCATGCTGTATGTTAATCCACAGATTCTCATTGTTGCTGAAATTGTGCCGGTCGGCGTCGTGGCTGCGGACAGTGCGCTGCAGTTCCATGTCGAGGCCACAATCCCCCTCGGTGGTGAGGGCAACACCAACGATATTGCCAGTATAAGCGATCGAAAAGCGGGGGAGTTGGCGATCGCTAAAAACCGGTCGGCCATTCGCTTCGTTGATGATTTCAGGCAGCTCGCTGATGCCGTAAAGCATAAACAGCAGCTCGGCAAGCAGCGAGCGCGACGCGCAAAAGCGAGCCTGGCGATATGTCGGGAGAAGACGTGCGGATTGATGACAGGCCGCTGACAAACGTGTCGATAGCGGCTCCCCGGTACTGAGTATCCCTCTTGCAAAATGCGTTGCCATACGTCGCTCCGTGAGTAATGGTCTGGATAAAACTGCGGGCGCTATTATCGCCTGGTATTAACAGGTTTTAATGCCGAAATCCCCCATTGAAAAGGGAATTTGTTTGAATTTTACAAATTCTTGCGCAAATAAGGTGCTATGGGCACGAAACAAGGCTTAAAGCGTACCGGAATAGAGCGCTTTCAGCGTATCTCTAAGCCAGACAAGCTTCGGGTTGTAGCTGTTGCGCTTATGCCATAGCAGGGTGAAGGGAACGCGCAGCTTTTCCAGATGCTGCGCCTCCAGGGGGAGCGGCCGGGAGACGAGCGGCAGCTGGTGCTGCTGATTATAGTGCTGACAGTAGCGCGGCGCGGTGGCCAGCATGGTGTGCTGCGGCTGAGCGGCCATAAAAAGTGATTGCTCAAACCCCGGCACGGTCAGCGCCACGTTACGCTTATACCCCAGCTCCTGCAGCACGTCGTCCAGGGCCCAGGTATCGCGTTGTTCCCAGCAGATAGTGATATGCGGATAGCGTAAGAATGCCGCCAGATCCCACTCTTCCCTGAGCGCCGGATGATCGGCGCGCAGCCAGACCTGCGGTAGGTCGGTGAACAGTACATCAAAATCGATATACCACGGCAGCAGGCTCAGCAGCTCACGCGACTGCGGATGGCTTTCGCGTCCGCAGAAGCCGATATCCACCTCACCGCGGATGATGGCGTCCAGGGAGTCGTAGTCCCAGTTGCGCAAACGAATCAATGCCTGCGGATAGCGCTGATAGATGCGCTGAGAGAGGGTGTTAAACAGGATCATCAGCAGCGGCGCTTCCGCCGCCAGTTCGAATTTGAGGCCGCTGGGCATGGTATGGTGCGGTTTATCGAGGATTTGGTTGCCCATCTGCATCCAGTCCGCCAGATCCTGCTCCATGCTGCTGACCAGCGGCGTGGGCGCCAGGCCCAGCGGGGTTTTCACAAACAGCGGATCGTCAAACCAGGCGCGCAGTTTGGCCAGCGACTTGCTCACCGCTGACGGCGAAACGTTCATCCGCTTCGCCGTACGGGTAACGCTGAGCTCCTGGGTCAGGAGCTGCAGGCAGAGGAGTAAATTAAGATCAAGACTCGACAGCGGCTTCTTCATCGTATTGCGCAACCCGCGGCGGGGTGACGACCAGTAACAAAACAAGCCTCACTATGCTACAGGCAATGAGTATCCCGATCAGCATATTCATTGCGCTGAGTCCGATGATGGCGGCGAGCCAAATCCACAGCGATGAACCGCACACCTGCGCGATGCCGAGGACCGAGCTGGCGACGCCCGCGCGCAGCGTGAACGGCCCCAGCGCCTGGCTCATCGCGACGCCGAACCCAACGGAGAAGCCGGCGCAAATCATGCCCAGCCCGATCAGGGTGACGGCCTGGCGAGTGGCGAGGCTCAGCGTCACGCCTGCCGCCAGAAACAGCACCTGTGAGGTCAGCATTAAGGTGCGGGGATTAAACAGCGACAGGGCGAACGGCGTTGAGAAGGAGACCGCCATGCTGATCATCGCCATCAGAGCCATCGCCATTGAGTAAGTTCCCCGGTCGAACCCCATCTCTTCCATCATTAGTACCGGCGAGACGTTAACGTAGGTCAGGATCACCGTCACGCTGAGGGTGGTAATGAGTAAGCGGCTGAGGAAAAAGCGGTTCAACAGCGATTCGCCAGCGTCATGCTGCGGTGACGCTGCCTGCGGAGGCGCCGTCGGCCGCGTTTCACGCAGGATAAAGACCGACAGCACAGCGATCATGACGCCCATGCCGGTCATCGTGTAGAACAGGCTCTGCCACGGATATTTCAGCATAATCAGGTGGCCAAGCACCGGCGCCAGGACGGGGATAATGCAGGTGATGCCGTTGAGCAACGACAGCACCTTGGCGCGGCGACGGTCGTCCAGCGTATCGCGCAGGATAGCGAAAGCCACCACGTAGCAGCTGCCGGCGCCGATCCCCTGGATAAAGCGTCCGATGAGGAAGTGGCTGCTGGTATGCGCCTGGGCGCAGAGCAGGGAGGCGATAACAAAGATCGCTGCACCTACAATAGCGACAGGCTTACGCCCCGAGCGGTCGGCGATGCGGCCAGCAAACAGCATCGCGGAGGCCATACCGGCCAGATAGACCGAGAAGGCGATATGTAATTGCGCCTCGCTGGCCCCCAGGTCCTGAGCAATACGCGGCAGGCCGACCAGATACATATCGATGCCGGAGGGGTAGAGCAGAACCAGGGCAAAGCTGCAGAGAAGAAAGCGTGTCATGGGATCCTCGCGATGTGAATGGCGTTCAGCATAGTGAGGAACGCGCCGTAAGACGAGTTGCCATTTGGACAACGCTCTTTTCCTGGCAGGAAATGCGAGCTAACGACTGCGGGTTCGCCAGACGCGGGCCATCCCCTCGCTCTCCGGGCGAACGCTTTCGAAGCCGAACTTCGCGTACAGTTCCGGCACATCCGCCACCAGCGTAACGTAGGCGCCATCAAAGGCGTTAGCGTCCAGCCAGGCGACCAGCTTCTCCATCACCAGCCGGCCAAGGCCTTTTCCCTGGTGAGCCGGATCGACGGCGACGTCGACAATATCGAAATTAATCGCGCCGTCGCCGACGATGCGTCCCATCGCGATCGGCGTCTCCTGCCAGAGGATATGTACGCCATAACAGCTATGCGGCAGTCCGGCTCTGGCGCCTTCCAGGGGGCGCGGCGACATGCCGGCGGCTACCCGCAGGTGGCAAAACGCTTCGGCGGAGGGCACCTTCTCGATCACGGTATATTCAACGGTCATGTTTTAGTCTCGCGGCAGAGGGGGAGATAAAAGTAGAGAACGTTGCGCCGCAAAGGGCAAGAAAAAACCCGCATTAACGCGGCGTTAATGCGGGTGAGTGAACGTTTACGGACTAAACGTTATTTGCCGATACAGAAGCTGGAGAAGATGCGGCCCAGCAGATCATCGGAAGTGAACTCCCCGGTGATCTCGCTCAGCGCCTGCTGCGCGAGGCGCAGCTCTTCCGCCAGCAGCTCGCCGGCCCAGGCGCCCAGCAGCTGGGCTTTGCCTTGCTGCAGATGGTTCGCCGCCTCTTCCAGGGCCTGCAGGTGACGGCGGCGGGCGAGGAAGCCGCCTTCCATATTGGTATCGAAGCCCATGCTCTGCTTGAGGTGGTTACGTAGCACCTCCACGCCGTCGCCGGTACGTGCCGACAGGCGAATAAGTGAGTGGCCATTTACTTCGCTGATACCGAGCGCTTCGCCGGTGACATCGGCTTTATTGCGCACCACGGTAATCGGCAATTTAGCGGGCAGGCGCTCGATAAAGTCTGGCCAGATCTCCGCCGGGTCAACGGCGCTGGTGGTGGTGCCATCGACCATAAACAGCACCCGATCGGCCTGGGCAATCTCCTGCCAGGCGCGCTCGATGCCGATACGTTCCACTTCGTCATTAGCATCGCGCAGGCCTGCGGTATCGATGATATGCAGCGGCATGCCGTCGATATGGATATGCTCGCGTAGCACGTCGCGGGTGGTACCGGCGATATCGGTGACGATCGCCGCTTCGCGGCCCGCCAGGGCGTTCAGCAGGCTTGATTTACCGGCATTTGGCCGCCCGGCGATCACCACTTTCATCCCTTCGCGCAGCAGGCTGCCCTGACGAGCTTCCGCGCGGACGGCGTCGAGATCGGCCATCACCTCGTTCAGCTGGGCTTCAATTTTGCCGTCGGAAAGGAAATCGATTTCTTCATCCGGGAAGTCAATGGCCGCTTCCACGTAGATGCGCAGGTGAGTGAGCGCTTCCACAAGATGATTCACCCGCGCGGAGAACGCCCCCTGCAGCGAATTCAGCGCCGAGCGCGCCGCCTGCTCTGAACTGGCGTCGATAAGGTCGGCGATGGCCTCTGCCTGCGCCAGATCGAGCTTGTCGTTGAGGAACGCGCGCTCGGAAAACTCACCCGGCCTGGCGATGCGCAGGCCCGGCAGGGTCAGAATACGTTTAAGCAGCAGGTCGAGAATGACCGGGCCGCCGTGGCCCTGCAGCTCAAGCACATCTTCCCCGGTAAAGGAGTTCGGCCCGGGGAACCACAGCGCAATCCCCTGATCCAGCGGGGTACCGTCAACGTCGTTGAACGGCAGGTAGTCGGCATAGCGCGGCTTCGGCAGCTTGCCCAGCACCGCCTGCGCGACGTCGCGCGCCTTAAGGCCGGAGATACGCAGGATGCCCACACCCCCGCGTCCCGGAGGGGTTGCCTGGGCGACGATAGTGTCGTTATGGCTCATGGTGACTCTCTATGTAGATGTAAAAAAGGCGGTCCATTGACCGCCTTCTCTGGCATTAACGCTACCGTAGATACTCGAAATAATTCAAGTTGCAGAAAGGCGGCAAGTTAGTGAGGCCCCAGGAGCTTACTGTAGTAAGTGACTGGGGCGAACTAATGAAGCCAACGCATCTGCGGCTTGAAGAATGAAGAGTATCAGGATTTCTTCTTCTCGCGGCTATGCAGGCCACGTTTCTCCAGACCACGGTAAATCAGCTGCTGCTGAATAATGGTGACCAGGTTGCTGACGATGTAGTACACCACCAGGCCAGACGGGAACCACAGGAAGAACACCGTGAAGATGACCGGCATAAAGGTCATGATCTTCTGCTGCATTGGGTCGGTCACGGTGGTCGGCGACATCTTCTGGATGAAGAACATGGTCGCGCCCATGATGATCGGCAGGATGTAGTACGGGTCCTGAGCAGACAGGTCGTGGATCCACAGGATAAACGGCGCATGACGCAGTTCAACCGAGGCGCTCAGCATGTAATACAGCGCAAGGAAGATCGGCATCTGAATAATCAGCGGGAAGCAGCCGCCCAGCGGGTTTACTTTTTCCGCTTTATACAGCGCCATCATCTCCTGGCTTTGACGTTGTTTATCGTCGCCCAGACGCTCACGCATGGCCTGAATCTTCGGCTGCAGCATGCGCATCTTCGCCATCGAGGTGTACTGCGCTTTGGTCAGCGGGTACATGATGCCACGAACGATAAAGGTGATAACGATGATCGAGAAGCCCCAGTTGCCGAGGAAGCTGTGGATGAATTTCAGCAGCTTGAACAGCGGTTGGGAGATGAACCACAGCCAGCCGTAGTCGACGGTCAGATCCAGGTGCGGCGCAACGGCAGCCATTTTGTCCTGAATAGCCGGGCCGACCCACAGCGTGCTCTGCAGTTTGTCGGTCTGGCCTGGCTGCACCAGTACCGGCTGCGATTTGTAGCCAATAGCGACAACGCCGTTGCCGAGGTTGGCGGTGTAGAAGTTATTCGTCCCGTTATTCCGCGGCACCCATGCGGTGGTGAAGTACTGCTGCAGCATGGCAACCCAACCGTTTTTGGTGCTGACGTTCAGGTTTTCGTTATCCAGAATGGTATCGAATTTATATTTCTCGTATTTCGAATCCGCAGTGGAGAACGCGGCGCCACGGAAAGTATGCATCGTGGACAGGCCACCGGTCTGCGTATCGCGACTGGTCGGCAGCGCAGCGGTCTGCTTCAGCTGACCGAAGGTTGAGACTTCCAGAGGCTTCTCGCTGGCATTCTGCACGCTGTAACCCACGTTCACCGCATAGCCACCGCGCTTCAGGGTGAAGGTTTTGGTGAAGACGTTGCCGGCTTTGTCAGTGTAGGTCAGCGGGATAACGAGCTCATCCTGGCCATCGGCCAGCACAAACGCCTCTTTATCGACGTTGTACAGCGGACGCGGGCCGTTTGCCGGGTTATCCGGACCGTCACGGCCGGTTAAGCCGCTCTGCGCCTGGTAGACAAACTGCGGCGTGGTTTCCAGTAACTGGAACGGTTCGGTCGATTTCAGCGTTTTTGGATACGCCAGAAGCAGCGCCTGCTCAATATCGCCACCGTTGGTGTTGATAGTCAGCTCAAGCACGTCGGTTTTAACCGTAATCAGTTTCCCCTGGCCACTGGCCGGTACGCCCTGGTCGGCGGCGCTACCCGCTGCTGTGGTCGTAGTCTGCGTGGTCTGCTGCTGGGGCTGCGGATTTTTGTCCTGCTCCCAGGCTTGCCAGATCATGAAAGACACGAACAACAAAGCGATGATAAGAAGATTGCGTTGCGAATCCATCGTTAGTGTTCTCTGGTATCAAATGGTCCAGGCGGGACGGGATCGTCACCACCAGGGTGTAAAGGGTGGCATTTTAATACGCGTTTCATCGTCAACCAACTGCCTTTTATCACTCCAAACCTGCGTAAGGCCTCAATTCCGTATTGAGAACAGGTTGGGGTGAAACGACAATGCGGCCCGAGTAGCGGACTAATCAGGCGCTGATAAACTCGAATCAGGCCGATCAGGACCCGCGAGCCAGGCGACAATGGCGGCGCCATAATTTTTCCAACGCTTCCGAGAGAGCACGGTTATCGAGGTCGGCAACCCCTCTTTTCGCCACCACCACGAAATCCATTGGCGGGAGTTCATGTTGACGCAAACGAAAACTTTCACGCGTCAGACGTTTAATCCGATTGCGTTCATGTGCGCGTTTCACGTTTTTCTTGGCGACGGTGAGACCGATGCGGGGATGCCCCAGCGAATTCAGGCGGCCGAGGATGGTGATTTGCGGCGTGCCAGCCCGTTGTGGCTGCTGGAAGACGAAAGTGAAATGACTGGGAGTTAACAAGCGTAACTCCCTGGGAAATGCGAGCTTAACCACGCAGGGTTAGCTTTATTACTTGGAAACGGTCAGACGAGCGCGGCCTTTAGCACGACGACGTGCCAGAACCTGACGACCATTTTTAGTAGCCATACGAGCACGGAAGCCGTGAGAACGGTTGCGCTTCAGTACAGACGGTTGAAAAGTGCGTTTCATGGCGATTTCTACCTAAACTTGAATAAATTCACTGACTTTTGCGTAGACCCGAACGAACTTCGAACGACTTACGCCTCAGCGTGGGTGATTAAAGAGGCCGGATTGTAATAATTGTACACTCCGGAGTCAATTCTCTTTCCTTATTTCTCGCACCTCGTCGCACAAAAAATAAGCTGAGACGCGTGACGAAAACGGGCATTACGCGCCGGGTGGGGGATTATACGGCCTGGCCAGTAAAGCGCAAGGATCCACAAGGATCTTTATTAGATCGTTTCCGCCCAAAAGCGGCATAGCTCATTAATTTTTCCAATATGCGGCGGAAATCGTGCTTCACTCCCCGCAGGATCGATTACACTTACCCGGTTTCGATCCTTCCTGTGGATAAATCGGGAAGAATCTGTTGAGAAACACAAGATCTCTTTCTCAGTTTAGGCTATGATCCCCGGTCCCGATCGCGATCCCCGGATCCGCAGCGGGTAATAACCGCAGATAGCGGTTCGCACGTCACCCCTTTTGTGCAGGGGCTTTTCGGCTAATGCAGGGTCTTGTCGACGTGTGCCAACAATCACGATTGTTTCAGTTTTTCTTTGATATCGATTTTATGTTCGAGTGGAGTCCGCCGTGTCACTTTCGCTTTGGCAGCAGTGTCTTGCCCGATTGCAGGATGAGTTACCAGCCACAGAATTCAGCATGTGGATCCGCCCATTGCAGGCGGAACTGAGCGATAACACGCTGGCACTGTATGCGCCAAACCGTTTTGTGCTCGACTGGGTAAGGGACAAATACCTCAATAATATCAATGGACTCCTCAATGATTTTTGCGGTGCGGACGCCCCGCAGCTGCGTTTTGAGGTGGGCGCTAAGCCCGCCAGCTCGCTGCAGAAAGGGGCGGTAAGCCCGGCTGCGGCGGCCATTCCGGCGGCGCAGGTGCAGACCGCGCGCGCGGCGCCGACGATCGTGCGCCCTGGCTGGGATAATGTCCCGGCGCCGGCGGAGCCGACCTACCGCTCTAACGTTAACGTGAAACACACGTTTGATAACTTCGTCGAAGGTAAATCTAACCAGCTGGCCCGCGCGGCGGCGCGTCAGGTGGCGGATAACCCGGGCGGCGCCTACAACCCCCTGTTCCTCTATGGCGGGACGGGTCTGGGTAAAACTCACCTGCTGCACGCGGTGGGCAACGGCATTGTGGCGCGTAAGCCGAACGCGAAAGTGGTCTATATGCACTCTGAGCGTTTCGTTCAGGACATGGTTAAAGCGCTGCAGAACAACGCCATCGAAGAGTTTAAGCGTTACTACCGCTCCGTTGACGCCCTGCTGATCGATGACATTCAGTTCTTTGCCAATAAAGAACGATCCCAGGAAGAGTTTTTCCACACCTTCAATGCGCTTCTGGAAGGTAATCAGCAGATCATCCTGACGTCGGATCGTTATCCAAAAGAGATCAACGGCGTTGAGGATCGTCTAAAATCCCGCTTCGGCTGGGGGCTGACGGTGGCGATCGAGCCGCCGGAGCTGGAAACCCGCGTCGCGATCCTGATGAAAAAAGCCGACGAGAACGACATCCGCCTGCCGGGCGAAGTGGCGTTCTTTATTGCCAAGCGTCTGCGCTCGAACGTGCGTGAGCTGGAGGGGGCGCTGAATCGCGTTATCGCCAACGCCAACTTCACCGGCCGGGCGATCACCATCGATTTCGTGCGCGAAGCGCTGCGCGATCTGCTGGCGCTGCAGGAAAAACTGGTCACCATCGACAATATTCAAAAGACGGTGGCGGAGTACTACAAGATTAAGGTAGCGGATCTGCTGTCCAAACGCCGCTCCCGTTCGGTGGCGCGTCCTCGCCAGATGGCGATGGCGCTGGCCAAAGAGCTGACCAACCACAGCCTGCCGGAAATCGGCGATGCGTTTGGCGGCCGAGACCATACCACCGTGCTGCACGCCTGCCGCAAGATTGAGCAGCTGCGTGAAGAAAGCCACGACATTAAAGAAGATTTTTCCAATTTAATCAGAACATTATCCTCGTGACGCTATGAAATTTACCGTAGAACGTGAACATTTATTAAAACCGCTGCAACAGGTGAGCGGTCCGTTAGGTGGTCGTCCGACGCTGCCCATTCTCGGTAACCTGCTGCTTCAGGTCGCGGACGGCGCGCTGTCGCTGACCGGTACCGATCTTGAAATGGAGATGGTGGCGCGCGTGGCGCTGGTTCAGCCGCACGAAGCGGGCGCAACGACCGTTCCGGCACGGAAATTCTTTGATATCTGCCGCGGCCTGCCGGAAGGCGCGGAGATCGCGGTTCAGTTGGAAGGCGATCGCATGCTGGTGCGTTCCGGCCGCAGCCGCTTCTCGCTGTCGACCCTGCCCGCCGCCGATTTCCCGAATCTGGATGACTGGCAGAGTGAAGTGGAGTTTACCCTGCCGCAGGCGACCATGAAGCGTCTGATCGAAGCCACCCAGTTCTCGATGGCGCACCAGGATGTTCGTTACTACTTAAACGGCATGCTGTTTGAAACCGAAGGCAGCGAACTGCGCACGGTGGCCACCGATGGTCACCGCCTGGCGGTCTGTTCGATGCCGCTGGAAGCGTCGCTGCCGAACCATTCGGTGATCGTGCCGCGTAAAGGGGTGATTGAGCTGATGCGGATGCTCGACGGCGGCGATACCCCGCTGCGCGTGCAGATTGGCAGCAACAATATCCGCGCCCACGTTGGAGATTTTATCTTCACCTCTAAGCTGGTTGATGGCCGTTTCCCGGATTATCGCCGCGTATTGCCGAAAAATCCGGATAAACACCTCGAAGCGGGCTGCGATATTCTGAAGCAGGCTTTTGCGCGCGCGGCGATTCTCTCCAACGAGAAATTCCGCGGCGTGCGGCTGTACGTTAGCGAAAACCAGCTGAAAATCACCGCCAATAACCCGGAACAGGAAGAAGCGGAAGAGATTCTGGATGTGACCTACGCCGGAACGGAGATGGAGATTGGCTTCAACGTTAGCTATGTGCTGGATGTGCTGAATGCGCTGAAGTGCGAGAATGTACGCATTCTGCTGACGGATTCGGTGTCGAGCGTGCAGATTGAGGATGCGGCCTCTCAATCCGCAGCCTACGTTGTCATGCCTATGCGATTGTAGAATCTGCAAAGGGGCTGGTTTACTTGCCATTTCGCCTTCCGGCAGTGCTCGACAAAACGCTATGCGTTTTGGACGTCTGTAAGACGGTCCGAAGGACGAGCGGAGCGAGCAAATGCTCACGTACTTCGTGTACGCTCCGCTTTCTGCGCGCTGGCGGTAGACGAACTGGCTGCGACACCCACGCCCCTTGAATGATGACGAGCTGATATGTCGCTATCCCGACTCTTGATCAAAGACTTCCGCAATATTGAACATGCGGATCTCGCTTTATCTCCCGGCTTTAACTTCCTGGTTGGCGCGAACGGCAGCGGCAAAACCAGCGTGCTGGAAGCTATCTACACGCTTGGCCACGGCCGGGCATTTCGCAGTTTGCAAATTGGCCGGGTGATCCGCCACGAGCAGGATGCGTTTGTTCTGCATGGCCGTCTGCAGGGCGAAGAGCGGGAAACCGCCATCGGCCTGACCAAAGACAAACAGGGCGACAGCAAGGTGCGTATCGACGGCACCGACGGCCACAAAGTGGCGGAGCTGGCGCACCTGATGCCGATGCAGCTGATTACGCCGGAGGGGTTTACTTTACTCAACGGCGGCCCCAAATACAGAAGAGCATTCCTTGACTGGGGATGCTTTCATAACGAAGCCGGATTCTTCACCGCCTGGAGCAATCTGAAGCGCCTGGTCAAGCAGCGCAACGCCGCGCTGCGTCAGGTCAGCCGCTATGCCCAGCTGCGGCCTTGGGATCTGGAATTAATCCCGCTGGCGGAGCAGATCAGCCGCTGGCGTGCCGAATACAGCGCCGCTATCGTCGAAGACATGGCGGATACCTGTCAGCAATTTTTACCGGAATTCACGCTCACCTTCTCTTTCCAGCGCGGCTGGGAAAAAGAGACCGACTACGCGGAGGTGTTGGAGCGGAATTTCGAGCGCGACAGAATGTTAACCTACACCGCCCACGGCCCGCATAAAGCGGATTTTCGCATTCGCGCCGACGGAGCGCCGGTGGAAGATACCTTGTCGCGCGGGCAGCTTAAGCTGCTGATGTGCGCCCTGCGTCTGGCGCAAGGAGAGTTCCTCACCCGCGTCAGCGGGCGGCGCTGCCTGTACCTGATAGATGATTTTGCCTCGGAACTTGATGATGCCCGCCGCGGTCTGTTATCCAGCCGCCTGAAAGCGACGCAGTCGCAGGTTTTCGTCAGCGCGATCAGCGCTGAACACGTTATGGACATGTCGGACAAAAATTCGAAGATGTTCCGCGTGGAAAAAGGTAAAATAACGGATTAACCCAAGATTAAATGAGCGAGAAACGTTGATGTCGAATTCTTATGACTCCTCCAGTATCAAAGTCCTGAAAGGGCTGGATGCGGTGCGTAAGCGCCCGGGTATGTATATCGGCGACACGGATGACGGCACCGGTCTGCACCACATGGTATTCGAGGTTGTGGATAACGCTATCGACGAAGCGCTCGCGGGTTACTGCAAAGATATCGTTGTCACCATCCACAGCGATAACTCCGTCTCCGTCCAGGATGACGGCCGCGGCATCCCGACCGGCATTCACCCGGAAGAGGGCGTCTCCGCAGCGGAAGTTATCATGACCGTCCTGCACGCTGGCGGTAAATTCGATGATAACTCCTATAAAGTTTCCGGCGGTCTGCACGGCGTAGGCGTCTCGGTGGTTAACGCCCTGTCGCAGAAGCTGGAGCTGGTTATCCAGCGCGATAACAAAGTTCACAAGCAGATGTACGAACACGGTGTGCCGCAGGCACCGCTGGCCGTGACTGGCGAAACCGACAAAACCGGCACCATGGTGCGTTTCTGGCCAAGCCTGGAAACCTTCACCAATGTCACCGAATTTGAATATGACATCCTGGCGAAACGCCTGCGCGAGCTGTCGTTCCTGAACTCCGGCGTCTCTATCCGCCTGCGCGATAAGCGCGATGGCAAAGAAGACCATTTCCACTACGAAGGCGGCATCAAGGCGTTCGTTGAGTATCTCAACAAGAACAAAACGCCGATCCACCCGAATATTTTCTATTTCTCCACCGAAAAAGACGGTATCGGCGTGGAAGTGGCCCTGCAGTGGAACGACGGCTTCCAGGAAAACATCTACTGCTTTACCAACAACATTCCGCAGCGTGACGGCGGTACTCACCTCGCCGGCTTCCGCGCGGCGATGACCCGTACCCTTAACGCCTATATGGACAAAGAGGGCTACAGCAAAAAAGCGAAAGTCAGCGCCACCGGCGACGATGCGCGTGAAGGCCTGATTGCCGTGGTATCCGTGAAGGTGCCGGATCCGAAATTCTCCTCGCAGACCAAAGACAAGCTGGTCTCCTCCGAGGTGAAATCGGCGGTGGAGCAGCAGATGAACGAACTGCTGAGCGAATACCTGCTGGAAAATCCATCCGATGCGAAAATCGTGGTCGGCAAAATTATTGACGCCGCGCGCGCCCGTGAGGCCGCACGTCGCGCTCGTGAGATGACTCGTCGTAAAGGCGCGCTGGATCTGGCAGGCCTGCCGGGCAAACTGGCGGATTGCCAGGAGCGCGACCCGGCGCTGTCCGAACTGTACCTGGTGGAAGGGGACTCCGCGGGCGGCTCTGCTAAACAGGGTCGTAACCGCAAGAACCAGGCGATCCTGCCGCTGAAGGGTAAAATCCTTAACGTTGAGAAAGCCCGCTTCGATAAAATGCTCTCTTCCCAGGAAGTGGCGACGCTGATCACCGCGCTGGGCTGCGGTATCGGTCGCGATGAGTACAATCCGGATAAACTGCGCTACCACAGCATCATCATCATGACCGATGCGGACGTCGACGGCTCGCACATTCGTACCCTGCTGTTGACCTTCTTCTATCGTCAGATGCCGGAGATCGTCGAGCGCGGCCACGTCTACATTGCCCAGCCGCCGCTGTACAAAGTGAAGAAAGGCAAGCAGGAACAGTACATTAAAGACGACGAAGCGATGGATCAGTATCAGATCTCCATCGCGCTCGACGGTGCGACCCTGCACACCAACGCCAATGCGCCGGCGCTGGCGGGCGAACCGCTGGAAAAACTGGTTGCCGAGTTCAATGCCACCCAGAAAATGATTGGCCGCATGGAGCGCCGCTTCCCGAAAGCGCTGCTGAAAGAGCTTATCTATCAGCCGACCCTGACCGAGGCCGACCTGGCGGACGAGCAGAAGGTGACCCGCTGGGTGAACACCCTGGTCTCCGAGCTGAACGAGAAAGAACAGCACGGCAGCCAGTGGAAATTCGATCTCCACGAGAACAAAGAACTGCAGCATTTTGAGCCGGTTATTCGCGTACGTACCCACGGCGTGGATACCGACTATCCGCTGGATAACGAGTTCATTATGGGGCCGGAATATCGTCGTATTTGTGCCCTGGGCGAGAAACTGCGCGGCCTGATGGAAGAAGATGCTTACATCGAGCGCGGCGAACGTCGTCAGCCGGTAGCCAGCTTCGAGCAGGCCCTGGACTGGCTGGTGAAAGAGTCCCGTCGCGGTCTCTCCATCCAGCGCTATAAAGGTCTGGGCGAGATGAACCCGGATCAGCTGTGGGAAACCACCATGGATCCGGACAGCCGTCGCATGTTGCGCGTGACCGTCAAGGATGCCATCGCTGCCGATCAGCTGTTCACCACCCTGATGGGTGATGCCGTTGAGCCGCGTCGCGCGTTTATCGAAGAGAATGCCCTGAAAGCGGCGAATATCGATATTTAAGCCGCATGTTTCCCGGTAACGAGTTTTACCGGGGCAACAGGATGTATAAGCCCGGTCGCATCGCGCGATCGGGCTTTTCTTTTGCCGCTAAAAGAGGAATCCGCTGCTGCGGTTCCATCCCCCTTTCTGGCCGACACTTTTACTGTTTTTTGAGCGGAATCGCGTTAGCATGAGGGGAGACTCATCTTACCCGGGGACCCTATGGCTATTAAACTGATTGCAATCGATATGGACGGCACGCTGCTGCTGCCCGACCATACCATCTCTCCAGCGGTGAAAGCCGCCATCGCCGCGGCGCGCGAGCGCGGTGTTAACGTGGTGCTGACCACCGGTCGCCCTTACGCTGGCGTCCACAGCTATTTGAAAGAGCTGCATATGGAGCAGCCGGGTGATTACTGCATTACCTACAATGGCGCGCTGGTGCAGAAGGCTGGTGACGGAAGCACCGTCGCGCAAACCGCGCTGAGCTATGACGACTATCGCTTCCTTGAGCAGATCTCCCGCGAGGTCGGCTCCCACTTCCATGCGCTGGATCGCAATACGCTGTATACCGCGAACCGCGATATCAGCTACTACACCGTCCACGAATCCTATGTGGCAACCATTCCGCTGGTGTTCTGCGAAGCGGAGAAAATGGATCCTGAGATCCAGCTGCTGAAAGTGATGATGATTGATGAGCCGGCAATCCTCGACCAGGCCATCGCCCGTATTCCAGCGGAAGTGAAAGAGAAGTACACCGTGCTGAAAAGTGCGCCTTACTTCCTCGAAATACTGGATAAACGCGTCAATAAAGGCACTGGCGTGAAGTCGCTGGCCGATGCGCTGGGCATCAAGCCGGAAGAGATTATGGCGATTGGCGATCAGGAAAATGATATCGCGATGATTGAATTTGCCGGCGTCGGCGTGGCAATGGATAACGCCATTCCTGCGGTCAAAGAAGCGGCGAACTTCATCACCAAATCGAACCTTGAAGATGGCGTTGCCTTCGCCATTGAAAAATACGTTTTAGCGTAAACTTCTTTCCGGCCCGGCGTTCGCCGGGTCTGTCTTCTCTTTTTTCATGAACAGATGTTAATCCGCATTTAAATCCCTCAATCCTTGCAGGGGATTCTATAAGCTACCCGCCCTCTTTTTAGCAACTCAGAACTAACATCATACTTTTCATGAATATATACCACCGTTTGATGTTGGTTACGCTGCCATTCGCCTCTGTTCAGATTTGCGCGGCCGCGGAACCAACGGCGCCGCTCGAACCGGCGTATGCCTATCACGGCGCAGAGCCCGCGGATCTGCCGGCGCCAGAAAGTCGCCAGCCTGCGGCCGCAGCATCGTCCTCGCTACTCCCTTTGCTAGGCGATGAGGCCAGAAAGCGCGGCTACGTCCTGCCGCTGCCGTTTGGCGTCAGCATTAACTATATGGATATGCGGCAGAATATTAATGTCGACAGCATAAACTTCACCGGGCTGTCGCTGGATGGCCGCAATATCGATTGCGGTAAGGATCCTGTCTGCAAGCACGCCGTGAATAACATTTTCGCTAATGGGCCGGTCTCGCTGGATAACGCTTTCCAGATTGGCGTCGGTCATACGCGGGAAAGCAGCAAAACCGAGACGCTCAAGCTGGATGCCTGGCTGCTGCCGTTTATGAACGTTTATGGCCTGGTGGGGCACACCGAAGGGCATTCAATTTCGCAGATAGCTGTCGGCCTGAAGGGACCGAACGGTAAAGTGGTGCCCCTGCCGGGGATGCAGGATCTCGACTTTCGTCTCGATTTTAAAGGTACTACCTACGGGATGGGCACCACCCTGGTGGGCGGCGTCGGCAATTGGTTTACCGTGCTGGACGCCAACTACACGCAAACGCGCTTTGATATCCTCGACGGCAGCATCGATGCGCTTACCTTTTCGCCGCGCGTTGGCTATCGTTTCAGTACGCCATCGGTCGATGCGCTGCATCTCCCCGCCGGAAAGCTAAATCTGTGGGTTGGCAGCATGTATCAGGATGTGCAGCAGGAGTTTAAAGGCAGCCTCAGCGATCTCTCGATGCCGTCGCCGATGCTGCAGAATATGGTTAATCTGGCCAACCAGGACAATAACGGTCGCTTCGATGTGAAGCAGCATCTGCAGTCGCCATGGAACGTTCTGGTGGGTGCGCAATACGAGCTGACGCAGAATTTTAATATTACTACCGAGTTTGGCTTTGCCGAACGTAACAGTTTCTTTATTGCCGGCGAGTATCGCTTTTGAGCCGACTGTTTATCACTTTTCTGCTGCTGATGGTCTGCCCGACAGGCAGCCAGGCCGAGGCGCTCAGCCGCGAGAAAATCGACGGCTGGCTGCAGCATCTCGGCGCCAGCGATAAGTTCGACGCCAGCAAAGGCATCGACTGGGGCGTGATGCCCGGTCCGTTCTATACGCCGGAACTAGGGTTGGGCATTGGCACCGCTGTCGTCGGCCTGTATCGTCCCGACCCGCAGGATACCACCAGCCAGAACTCGACCCTGACGCTCAGCGGCTACGCCAGCTCTACCGGCGCCTTTGGCCTCAACGTGAAAAACTACACCTTTTTCGATCGTGATCTGTGGCGCGTTTTTGTCGACGGGTCGATAGCCAATACGCCCACTTATTATTGGGGGCAGGGTTTTCATGCCGGAGATAAAGACAATGAAAAAGAGAAGTATACCGCCCAGGTACTGACCCTGCGACCCACACTTTATCGGCAGCTTATCGATCATGTTTATCTCGGGGCGGGATGGTCGCTGGCGGCGCAGAATGCCGATGAGATGGACCATGACGATCGGCCGAAGATAGAAAACACTCCGCAGGGGCCGTCGGTATTCAGCTCCGGCGCCAGCATCGATATCAACTGGGACGATCGCGACTTTGTCCCTAACCCGCGCCGGGGTCAGTATGCCAACCTCCGCTATACCCACTATGCGCCCGGATTAGGTAGCGATACCCGCTTTGAGGAATTTCAGCCGCACTATAGCCATTATCATGCCCTGAGCGAGAAAAGCGTGCTCGCCTGGGAGGCCGATGGCGCCTTCACCCAGGGCGAGGTACCGTGGAGCATGATGCCGCTGCTCGGCAGCGATGAACGGATGCGCGGCTACTACCAGGGGCGCTACCGGGATAAAAACGTCGTCAGCGGTCAGCTGGAATATCGCCGGCAGCTCACCTGGCGGCACGGGATTGTCGCCTGGGCCGGGGCGGGAACCATGGGGCCCTCACTGTCGTCGCTGAATAATGGCCGCTGGCTGCCTTCGGCGGGCGTTGGCTACCGCTTTGAATTCAAACCTCGCGTTAATGTTCGCCTCGACTACGGTATCGGCAATGGCAGCAGCGGCTTTTACTTCCAGGTCGGCGAAGCGTTTTAACGCCTCCTCCCCTTAATTTTCTCTCTTATCGCCTCTTGTCAGGGCCGCTGCGCTTTAGTTTTCATGAATTGTTCTTTTTGTGATCCAAATTGTAGTACAACACAATAATGTTGTACTACATTACGCTCATGTTGATAACGTACAGCATCATGTTAGTAGTACAAACATGAGGCGAAATTCAGCAGCGACGGTAAAGTAGAGCAGTACACATAGAGCACAAGGACTCTCCATGACTCTCAATAAGACCGATCGCATTGTGATCTCGCTGGGCAAACAGATCGTCAGCGGTAAATACGTCCCGGGTTCGGCGCTTCCGGCCGAAGCGGAACTCTGTGAGGAGTTTGAAACCTCGCGCAACATCATTCGTGAAGTGTTTCGTTCCCTGATGGCGAAGCGGCTGATTGAAATGAAGCGCTATCGCGGCGCGTTTGTCGCTCCCAGAAACCAGTGGAACTACCTCGACACCGAGGTGCTGCAGTGGGTACTGGAAAGTGACTATGACCCGCGTCTTATCAGCGCGATGAGTGAAGTGCGCAACCTGGTTGAACCCGCCATCGCGCGTTGGGCGGCGGAACGCGCCACCTCAAGCGATCTAGCGGAAATCGAGTCGGCGCTCAATGACATGATCGCCAACAACCAAAACCGGGATGCCTTTAACGAAGCGGATATTCGCTACCACGAGGCGGTGCTGCAGTCAGTACATAACCCGGTTTTGCAGCAGCTTAGCGTGGCGATCAGTTCGCTGCAGCGGGCGGTATTTGAACGGACCTGGATGGGCGATGAAGGCAACATGCCGAAAACCCTCCAGGAACATAAAGCGCTATTTGACGCCATTCGGCATCAGGATAGCGACGCGGCGGAGCAGGCGGCGTTGACGATGATCGCCAGCTCGACACGAAGGCTTAAGGAAATCACATGACGGCTCGCTACATCGCAATAGATTGGGGATCGACGAATTTACGTGCCTGGCTTTATCAGGGCGAAGAATGCCTGGAAAGCAGGCAATCTGAAGCAGGCGTAACGCGCCTGAATGGTCGCTCTCCCGCTGCGGTGTTAGCGGAAATCACACAGCACTGGCGCGATGGCGCCACACCGGTGGTGATGGCAGGGATGGTCGGCAGCAACGTGGGCTGGAAAATCGCCCCTTATTTGCCGCTTCCTGCCGCTTTCTCGGATATTGGCCAGCAGTTAACTGCCGTTGGCGATAATATCTGGATAATTCCCGGCCTTTGCGTTTCCCGTGACGATAACCATAACGTCATGCGTGGGGAAGAAACGCAGCTGCTGGGCGCTCGCGCCTTAGCCCCTTCGTCTGTCTACGTGATGCCGGGAACCCACTGCAAGTGGGTACTGGCCGATCGCCGGCAAATTCACGATTTTCGTACCGTTTTGACCGGTGAATTGCATCATCTGTTGCTTCAGCACTCGCTGGTGGGCGCCGGCTTACCGCCGCAGGAAACGTCCGCTGCCGCATTCGCGGCAGGTCTGCAGCGCGGTATCAACAACCCCGCCGTCCTGCCGCAGCTGTTTGAAGTTCGCGCTTCGCACGTGCTGGGCGCGCTGCCTCGCGAGCAGGTTAGCGAATTTCTTTCCGGCCTGCTGATTGGCGCTGAAGTTGCCACCCTCAGCGACACATTCGCCGGACAGCAGGCGATCAGTCTCGTCGCTGGGTCATCGTTAACATCCCGCTATCAGCAGGCATTCGCCGCCATTGGCCGCGAAGTCAGCGCGGTTGCGGGCGATACGGCATTTCAGACAGGAATAAGGAGCATCGCTTATGCAGTGGCAAACTAACCTTCCACTTATCGCTATCCTGCGCGGTATTACGCCAGACGAGGCGCTGGCTCACGTTGGCGCCGTTATCGACGCCGGTTTCGACGCGGTTGAAATCCCGCTGAACTCGCCGCAGTGGGAGAAAAGTATTCCGCAGGTCGTCGACGCTTACGGCGGGCAGGCGCTTATCGGCGCGGGCACCGTGCTGCAACCGGAGCAGGTCGACAGGCTGGCGGCCATGGGCTGTCGGCTGATTGTGACGCCAAACATTCAACCGGAAGTGATCCGGCGAGCGGTGGGTTACGGCATGACCGTGTGTCCAGGCTGCGCCACCGCCAGCGAAGCCTTCAGCGCCTTGGATGCCGGTGCGCAGGCGCTAAAAATTTTCCCGTCATCGGCTTTTGGCCCGGATTACATCAAAGCGTTGAAAGCCGTGCTGCCGCCCGAGGTTCCGGTCTTTGCCGTTGGCGGCGTGACGCCGGAAAACCTGGCGCAGTGGATTAATGCCGGCTGTGTTGGGGCAGGATTGGGTAGCGATCTCTATCGTGCCGGCCAGTCGGTTGAACGTACCGCGCAGCAGGCAGCCGCATTCGTAAAAGCGTATCGAGAGGCAGTGAAATGAAAATAACCAATATCACCACGTACCGTTTACCTCCGCGTTGGATGTTCCTGAAGATTGAAACCGATGAAGGCATCGTCGGCTGGGGCGAACCGGTGATTGAAGGGCGCGCCCGTACGGTGGAGGCAGCCGTTCATGAATTTGGCGATTACCTGATTGGTCAGGATCCGGCGCGGATTAATGACCTGTGGCAGGTAATGTACCGCGGCGGCTTTTATCGCGGCGGCCCGATTATGATGAGCGCCATCGCCGGTATTGATCAGGCGCTATGGGATATTAAAGGTAAGGTCCTGAATGCCCCGGTGTGGCAACTGATGGGCGGGCTGGTGCGCGACAAAATTAAAGCCTACAGCTGGGTGGGCGGCGACCGCCCCGCCGAAGTGATTGACGGGATTAAGAAGCTGCGCGGCATTGGTTTCGATACCTTTAAATTAAACGGCTGCGAAGAGATGGGTATCATTGATAATTCCCGCGCGGTTGACGCGGCGGTGAATACCGTGGCGCAAATCCGCGAAGCGTTTGGCAATGAAATTGAGTTTGGTCTCGATTTTCATGGCCGCGTTAGCGCGCCGATGGCTAAGGTATTAATTAAAGAGCTGGAGCCATATCGCCCATTATTTATTGAGGAACCGGTATTAGCCGAGCAGGCGGAATATTATCCGCGGCTGGCGGCGCAAACCCATATTCCCATTGCCGCCGGCGAACGTATGTTTTCGCGCTTTGAATTTAAACGGGTCCTGGAAGCGGGCGGGGTGGCTATTTTACAACCCGATCTGTCGCACGCAGGCGGTATTACCGAATGCTATAAAATTGCCGGCATGGCGGAAGCCTATGACGTTGGGCTGGCGCCGCACTGTCCGCTGGGACCGATCGCGCTGGCAGCCTGTCTGCACGTTGATTTCGTTTCGCATAACGCGGTCTTCCAGGAGCAGAGCATGGGGATCCATTACAACAAAGGCGCCGAACTGCTTGATTTTGTGAAAAACAAAGAAGATTTCAATATGGAAGGCGGCTTCTTTAAACCTCTGATGAAGCCGGGGCTGGGCGTGGAAATTGATGAGGCCCGCGTGATTGAGTTAAGTAAAAACGCGCCGGACTGGCGAAATCCGTTGTGGCGGTATGAGGATGGATCTGTCGCCGAATGGTAAATGCGCGTCATACTTCGCACTGGTGATGCGTTGGCTGCATTTTCTTACCCTGGTCACATACTATTGTATGCTCCCAGGGATGCGAAAATTTGCCGCCTTTCCCCAGCACGAATTATTTAGCGCATCGCAACATAGTTATTAATAAAAAACAAAAACACCCTCTGTAAATTACCGGGCATGGTGAGCGGCTTCGCTATGCCCAAAATCTGGAGACAGATTGCGATGGATATTTCAGTTACCGCTGTAAAAACCGGGCGTCGCCGTTATCTGACGCTCATCATGATCTTTATTACCGTGGTTATTTGTTATGTTGACCGTGCCAACCTCGCCGTCGCCTCGGCGCATATTCAGGAGGAGTTTGGTATTAGCAAAGCGGAAATGGGCTACGTATTTTCCGCCTTTGCCTGGCTGTATACCCTCTGCCAGATCCCTGGCGGTTGGTTCCTTGACCGCGTGGGATCCAGGCTTACCTACTTTATCGCTATATTTGGCTGGTCGGTGGCGACGTTGCTACAAGGCTTCGCCACCGGTTTAATGTCGCTTATCGGTTTACGCGCCATTACCGGCATCTTCGAAGCGCCAGCCTTCCCGACCAACAACCGCATGGTGACCAGCTGGTTCCCGGAGCACGAGCGCGCTTCCGCCGTCGGGTTTTATACCTCGGGGCAATTTGTGGGTCTGGCTTTCCTCACGCCGCTGCTGATCTGGATCCAGGAGCTATTGAGCTGGCACTGGGTGTTTATCGTTACCGGCGGTATCGGCATTATCTGGTCGCTGATCTGGTTCAAGGTTTATCAACCGCCGCGCCTGACTAAAAGCATCAGTAAAGCCGAACTCGACTATATCCGCGACGGCGGCGGCCTGGTGGATGGCGATGCGCCGGTGAAGAAAGAGGCGCGTCAACCGTTATCGAAAGCGGACTGGAAGCTGGTTTTTCACCGCAAGCTGGTTGGCGTTTACCTTGGACAGTTCGCGGTAACCTCGACGCTGTGGTTCTTCCTGACCTGGTTTCCGAACTACTTAACCCAGGAAAAAGGCATCACCGCGCTGAAGGCCGGCTTTATGACCACGGTGCCCTTCCTCGCCGCGTTTTTTGGCGTCCTGCTGTCTGGTTGGCTGGCGGATAAGCTGGTGAAAAAAGGCTACTCGCTGGGCGTGGCGCGCAAAACGCCGATCATCTGTGGACTGTTGATCTCCACCTGCATCATGGGGGCAAACTACACCAACGACCCCATCTGGATCATGGCGCTGATGGCGCTGGCGTTCTTCGGTAACGGTTTTGCGTCTATCACCTGGTCGCTGGTCTCCTCCCTGGCGCCGATGCGCCTGATCGGCCTGACCGGCGGGGTGTTTAACTTTGTTGGCGGCCTGGGCGGCATCACCGTCCCGCTGGTGATTGGCTATCTGGCGCAGGATTACGGCTTTGGCCCGGCGCTGGTTTATATCTCCGTGGTGGCGTTAATAGGCGCGCTGTCTTATATCCTGCTGGTCGGCGATGTGAAACGTGTAGGCTAATTTTTTGCGATACGCTACCCTGATGCGTAAGTCTCGCATCAGGGTATCGTCATGAAACAAGTCACTTTTGCTCCCCGTCATCACCAGCTTACCAATATTAATACCTGGACTCCCGACAGCCAGTGGCTGGTATTCGACGTTCGTCCGTCCGGCGCATCGTTTACCGGCGAAACCATTGAGCGAGTGAACGTAAACAGCGGTACTGTGGAGACCATTTATCGTGCCACGCAGGGCGCGCACGTGGGCGTGGTAACCGTGCATCCAACCCAGGAGCGCTATGTGTTTATTCATGGCCCCGAGCGGCCGGATGCGCAGTGGCAGTATGATTTTCATCATCGCCGCGGGGTGGTGGCCTTTCAGGGGGCTGTCGAGAATCTGGACGCCATGGACATTACCCCCCCCTACACGCCCGGCGCGCTGCGCGGCGGCAGCCACGTCCATGTCTATAGCCCCAACGGTCAGTTTGTCAGTTTTACCTACAACGATCACGTGCTGCACGAGCGCGATCCGGCGCTGGATCTGCGCAACGTCGGCGTGGCGGCGCCCTATGGACCGGTGACGCCGCAGGGACAGCATCCGCGCGAATATGGCGGCAGCCACTGGTGCGTGCTGGTAAGCCGCACGACGCCGGCACCCGCGCCGGGCAGCGATGAGATTAATCGCGCCTATGAGGAGGGCTGGGTCGGGAACCATACTCTGGCGTTTATTGGCGATACGCTGGCGGAAAATGGCGATAAAGTGCCTGAGCTGTTTATTGTCGATCTGCCGCAGGATGAAGCCGGCTGGAAGCAGCCTGGCGGGGCGCCGCTGGCCGGTACCGCAACCACAATGCCGGCGCCGCCGGCGGGCGTCAGCCAGCGTCGTTTGACCTTCACCCACCATCGCCGCTACCCGGGACTGGTGAACGTCCCGCGCCACTGGGTGCGCGCCAATCCCCAGGCGACGGCGATAGCCTTTCTGATGCGCGACGACGCCGGCGTAGTGCAGCTGTGGCTTATTTCCCCGCAGGGGGGCGAGCCGCGGCAGTTGACGCATCACGCGTCGGGTATCCAGTCGGCGTTTAACTGGCATCCGTCGGGAGAGTGGCTGGGTTTTGCGCTGGAGGATCGGATTGCCTGCTGCCATGCCGGTACGGGAGATATCACCTTTTTAACCGATACGCATGCGCATGCGCCCTCGGCGGACGCGATCGTCTTTTCGCCAGACGGTAAACAGATTGCCTGGATGGAGGAGGTGGACGTTTATCGTCAGCTGTGGGTTACGCAGACCGGACGATAACTTACTGGGCAGGCATCGGCGCTGGCGGGATCACCGAGTTGGTCGCCAGCGTAGCCTTCTCGCTCTTTTCGACCCGAGATTTGATTGAGCTGTCGGTGCGGAACATATCCCACGGCAGCAGCAGGGTATCCATGACGGCGGTGAACGGCATGTCCAGCGCCACCAGCGATTTCACACCCCAGTTGGTATCGCTGTCCCCCAGCGTTTGCGCACTGGATCGCGTGCCCGGATAGGTTCCCTCTTTGCCACCGGTATGTGACATTACGCTGGAGCAACCGCTCAGGCTTATTATCCCGCTGAACAGGACCAGCTTTAACAGTCGTCTGCTTTTCATTGTTCTTCCATTGTCGTTTCGGGCGTTGAGATAACCTTTCAGCGGTTATATCGGGCCATCCCGTGAATGCATAGTGTTATTGCGCCGCACTGTGGCGGGCATCGCACTTTGCTTTTTGTGCTCCTCCACCCAGTCTAAGCAATCATCGATAAACTGCAAAAAAAATTGCCCTCAATCCCTTGAAAAGCACGGGGAGAAACCCATTTTATAGGTGTAACCCACTGAGAATACGCCTGAGGGGTATTCCGGATTACCGCGGCCTGTCCACGATGGAAGGTCATTTGATTCTCGCTGATTTTCAGGAGCTATTTACTATGCGTAACTTCGATCTTTCCCCGCTATATCGTTCAGCCATTGGTTTCGACCGCCTGTTCAACCTGCTGGAAAACAATCAAAGCCAGAGCAACGGCGGCTACCCTCCGTATAACGTCGAGCTGGTAGACGAAAACCACTATCGCATCGCTATCGCGGTGGCTGGCTTTGCTGAAAGCGAGCTGGAGATCACTGCCCAGGACAATCTGCTGATCGTCAAAGGCGCCCACGCCGCCGAGCAGAAAGAGCGGACCTACCTGTATCAGGGGATCGCCGAGCGCAACTTCGAGCGCAAATTCCAGCTGGCGGAAAACATTCACGTCCGCGGCGCCAATCTGGTGAACGGCCTGCTGTATATCGATCTGGAACGGGTGATCCCGGAAGCGAACAAGCCGCGCCGCATCGAAATCAACTAATTGTCCGTTTCAGGCCGCGTGGCGGCCTGATGTAACAACCTGCTCGCCGTCAGGGAGCAGATGCGAATTTACAGAATTCGCAGGTATTCACTCGCTTCTTAGAAGGAGAAAACAGTATGCGTAACTACGATTTATCCCCCCTGCTGCGTCAATGGATCGGTTTTGACAAACTGGCCAGCGCCCTGCAAACCGCCGGTGAAAGCCAAAGCTTCCCGCCCTATAACATCGAAAAAAGCGACGATAACCACTACCGCATTATCCTTGCGCTGGCCGGTTTCCGTCAGGAAGATCTGGATATTCAACTGGAAGGCACCCGTCTGGTGGTGAAAGGCACGCCGCAGCAGCCGGAAAAAGAGACCACATGGCTGCACCAGGGGTTGGTGAGCCAGGCCTTCAGCCTGAGCTTCACCCTCGCCGACAACATGGAGGTCTCAGGCGCGACCTTCACCAATGGCCTGCTGCATATCGATCTGACCCGCAATGAGCCTGAGCAGATCGCCCCGCAGCGTATCGCCATCAGCGAACGACCGGCATTAAATAGTTAATTAAGCGAATAACTTATAAGGCCCCGATTTTCGGGGCTTTTTTGTGTGCGAGAGCACAATAAACTTCCTTGCTGCAACGGGTGTTTCAGTTTAAAAAACAATCATACTTTGGGACTCACTCAAACAAGGATACGTTATGAACGAACAGCAGCCATTTGAAGCGATTAGAAAGAGCGATGAGGCGGGGCGGGAGTATTGGTCTGCCCGCAACCTTGGTCCCCTGCTTGACTATAAAGAGTGGCGGAATTTTTATAAGGTCATTGCAAAAGCGATAATTTCATGTGAGGCGAGTGGTCATCCCTCGGCAGACCATTTTGTTGAAACCAACAAAATGGTCGAATTAGGTTCTGGCGCCAGCAGGAATCTTGAAGATTTCCACCTCTCACGCTACGCCTGCTATCTGGTAGTGCAAAATGGCGATCCGTCGAAACCGGTGATTGCTGCGGGGCAAACGTACTTAGCCTTGCAAACCCGGCGCCAGGAATTGCAAGATGATCAAATATTTAAGTCTCTACGAGAGGATGAAAAGCGACTGTTCCTTCGCAATGAGCTCAAAGAGCATAATAAACATCTGGTTGAAACGGCCCAACGTGCTGGTGTTGAGACGACTCTTGATTTTGCTGTCTTTCAAAACCATGGTTATAAAGGTCTCTATGGTGGTCTTGACCAAAAAGCAATCCATGAGCGTAAGGGCCTAAAGAAAAGCCAAAAAATACTCGACTATATGGGATCGACTGAGCCGCGGCCAACCTGTTTCGTGCTACCCAAACGGAAGAAAAACTACGTCGGGACGCGGTTGATTCGAAGCAACTCGCCAACAAAACGCATTATGACGTAGGGCAAAAAGTACGCCAGACTATTAAAGACCTGGGTGGCACTATGCCTGAAGCACTTCCTTCCCCGGAGAAAAGTATTCAGCAACTCACTATCGCAGCGAAAAATAAGAACGCGCCTGAGTAGCGTATCTTACTCCATGATTATTGTGCGCCAGGCGGCATACAATCCGCCTGGCCGCGGTCATAATCCCTGTTAATAATAATGTTATTCACAGGGACGGTACCATGAGTGAGATAGCATTGACGGTCAGCGTGCTGGCGCTGGTGGCGGTGGTTGGGTTGTGGATCGGCAATGTCAAAATCCGCGGCGTCGGCTTTGGCATTGGCGGCGTCCTGTTTGGCGGGATTATTGTCGGCCACTTTGTCGATCAGGCGGGCGTCGCCCTCAGCAGCCCGATGCTGCATTTTATTCAGGAATTCGGCTTGATCCTGTTTGTCTACACCATCGGTATTCAGGTGGGGCCGGGCTTTTTCGCCTCGCTGCGGGTCTCTGGCCTGCGGCTCAATCTGTTCGCTATTCTTATCGTTATCCTCGGCGGCCTGGTGACCGCGGTGCTGCATAAACTGTTCAATATTCCTCTCCCGGTGGTGCTCGGTATCTTCTCCGGTGCGGTGACCAACACGCCAGCGCTGGGGGCCGGGCAGCAAATTCTGCGCGATCTCGGCGTACCGTTCGAGGTGGTCGATCAAATGGGGATGAGCTACGCGATGGCGTATCCGTTCGGCATCTGCGGCATTCTGCTGACCATGTGGCTGGTGCGTCTGTTCTTTCGCATCAATGTCGAGAAAGAGGCCCAGCGGTTTGAGGAGAGCAGCGGCAACGGCCACGCTCATTTGCACACCATTAACGTGCGGGTGGAGAACCCCAACCTCAACCAGATGGCGATTCAGGATGTGCCGATGCTCAATAGCGACAACATCGTCTGTTCGCGGCTGAAGCGTGGCGAGCTGTTGATGGTGCCTGCGCCGGGCACCCTTATCCAGGCTGGCGACCTGCTGCACCTGGTGGGGCGACCTGAGGATTTGCACAATGCGCAGCTGGTGATAGGCCAGGAGGTGGCGACCTCGCTGTCGACGCGCGGCACCGATCTGAAAGTGGAGCGGGTGGTGGTCACTAACGAAAAAGTGCTGGGGAAGAAAATACGCGATCTGCACGTCAAACAGCGCTATGACGTAGTGATCTCCAGGCTTAACCGGGCAGGCGTCGAGCTGGTAGCCAGCAGCAGCGCCAGCCTGCAGTTTGGTGACATCCTCAACCTGGTCGGCCGTCCGGAGGCAATTGACGCCGTGGCCGCCGAACTGGGTAACGCTCAGCAGAAGCTGCAGCAGGTCCAGATGCTGCCGGTGTTTATCGGCATCGGACTCGGGGTACTGCTGGGATCTATCCCGTTGTTTATTCCCGGCTTCCCTGCCGCATTGAAGCTGGGACTGGCCGGTGGGCCGCTGATTATGGCGCTGATCCTTGGGCGTATCGGCAGTATCGGCAAGCTGTACTGGTTTATGCCGCCGAGCGCCAACCTGGCGCTGCGCGAGCTGGGGATAGTGCTGTTTCTGGCGGTGGTCGGGCTAAAATCGGGGGGTGACTTTGTCGCCACCCTGACCCAGGGCGATGGTCTGAGCTGGATCGCTTACGGCATTTTCATCACCGCCATCCCGCTGCTGACGGTGGGCATCCTCGCGCGCATGCTGGCGAAAATGAACTATCTGACGCTGTGCGGCATGCTGGCCGGCTCCATGACTGACCCGCCGGCGCTGGCCTTCGCCAACAACCTGCACGCCACCAGCGGCGCAGCGGCGCTCTCTTACGCCACCGTCTATCCGCTGGTGATGTTCCTGCGCATTATCACCCCGCAGCTACTCGCCGTGCTGTTCTGGGGGCTAAGCTAGCGGGCTTTGCGCCTGGACGCGGCGCAGGTGATAGTCCACCTGATACTCGCTGGCGTTGCGGAACATGACCGAATAGTTAAGAAACTCGCCGCTGTCGCTGTAGGAAAGGGAGGTAATACGCAGCAGCGGCGTCTGCTCCGGGACGTTCATTGAGCGCGCCAACTGCTTGTCCGCCAGCACCGGCGTCAGCGTTTCATAGTTCCCGCTGATGATGATCCCGCACTCTTTCTCAATATAATCAAATTTCGACCCTTCCAGATGACTCAGCGACAGGTTGCGGAACAGCTTCACCGGCATATAGCTATCCTCCAGCATCAGCGGCTTGCCGTCGACGTAGCGCACCCGCCGTGAGAAGTAGATCCGTTCATCAATTTTAATCCGCAGCAGACTGGCGATGGCCGGCGGGGCGGGCATCACCTCGAAGGCCAGCACCTGACTCACCACCTCTTTACCCTGCTTGCGCAGCACTTCCGCCAGGCCGGTCAGATTGCTGGTTTCATGATGGACGTCTTTACGCGCCACGTAAGTTCCCGAGCCGTGGCGACGCACAACCAATCCCCAGTCCACCAGCAGATCGATGGCTTTGCGAATAGTCATGCGCGCCACTCCGAACTCCTCGGCCAGTTTTTTCTCTCCTGGTAGCGGGCTGCCGATGGCGAAGTCGGCGGAATTCAGCCGCAGCCGCAGGCGGTCAGCAATGGATTTGTAGATCACCAGTAGTCCTCTTGTGCAGGAAAAGGGGATGTCGCTTTATGCTCTTTTTTCTAAAAAAGTTGTTTAATTACAATCGATTAAGAAACATTCATTTAGTTAATTTCGCTGCCTGACTTATCGATGTCTAACTTTTGTTATCGAAGTAGACAACTTTGGCCAAATTAAAACCATGAATGGGATCACGAATCGCAACGGCGCGGCATGTTGTCGGACGGGCAAATTTTTATTCTCCAGTCAGGCCGGTAATCAAGAAAAAGAAGGCCACTCACCCTACGAGTTGTTACATGAGGATTTCCCAATGCTCAGTCAAATACAACGCTTTGGCGGCGCCATGTTTACCCCGGTTTTGCTGTTTCCTTTTGCCGGGATCGTGGTCGGTATCGCCATCATGCTGCGCAACCCGATGTTCGTCGGCGAAGCGCTGACCGCACCCGACAGCCTGTTTGCCCAGATCGTTCACATCATTGAGGAGGGCGGCTGGACCGTCTTTCGTAATATGCCGCTGATTTTCGCCGTCGGTCTGCCGATCGGCCTGGCGAAACAGGCCCAGGGCCGGGCCTGCCTGGCGGTGCTGGTGAGCTTTCTCACCTGGAACTATTTTATCTACGCCATGGGGATGACCTGGGGCCACTTCTTCGGCGTCGATTTTTCCGCTGAACCCACGGCCGGCAGCGGCCTGACGATGATTGCCGGGATTAAAACCCTCGACACCAGCATTATCGGCGCCATCGTCATCTCCGGTCTGGTGACGGCCCTGCACAATCGCTATTTCGATAAACCCCTGCCGGTATTCCTCGGCATCTTTCAGGGTTCATCGTTTGTGGTCATTGTCGCCTTCCTCGCGATGATCCCTTGCGCCTGGCTGACCCTGCTCGGCTGGCCAAAGGTCCAGCTGGGCATTGAATCACTGCAGGCCTTCCTGCGCTCAGCCGGGGCGCTTGGGGTGTGGGTTTACATCTTCCTTGAGCGCATCCTGATCCCCACCGGCCTGCACCACTTCGTCTATGGCCCGTTCATCTTTGGCCCTGCGGTGGTGGAGGGCGGACTGCAGGTCTACTGGGCAGAGCATCTGCAGGCGTTCAGTCAGAGTACGGAACCGCTGAAGACGCTGTTCCCGGAGGGCGGCTTTGCCCTGCACGGTAACTCGAAAGTGTTTGGTTCGGTGGGGATTGCGCTGGCGCTCTACTTCACTGCCGCGCCGGAAAACCGCGTCAAGGTCGCCGGACTGCTCATCCCCGCCACCCTGACCGCGATGCTGGTCGGGATCACTGAGCCGCTGGAGTTCACCTTCCTCTTCATCTCGCCGCTGCTGTTCGCCGTTCACGCGGTGCTGGCGGCGACTATGGCGACGGTGATGTACATCTGCGGGGTGGTAGGCAACTTCGGCGGCGGCCTGCTCGATCAATTCTTGCCGCAAAACTGGATCCCAATGTTCCATCACCACGCTTCGATGATGTTCATTCAGATAGGCATCGGCCTCTGTTTCACTGCCCTCTACTTCGTAGTCTTCCGTACCCTGATCCTGCGTCTGAACCTGAAGACGCCTGGCCGGGAAGAGAGCGAAATCAAGCTCTACAGCAAGGCCGATTACCAGGCGGCACGAGGTAAAACCACGGCCGCCGCCGCGCCAGAGACCCGGCTGGGTCAGGCCGCTGGCTTCCTGCAGGCCCTCGGCGGCGCCGACAACATTGAAAGCATCAACAACTGCGCCACCCGACTGCGCATCGCGCTGGTCGATATGGCGAAAACGCAAAGTGACGACGTCTTTAAAGCGCTGGGCGCCCACGGGGTAGTACGCCGCGGCAACGGGATTCAGGTCATCGTCGGCCTGCACGTTCCCCAGGTGCGCGACCAGCTGGAAAACCTGATGAAAGATTCTCTTTCGACCGAACATACCACCATGACGGAGGCAGTATCATGAAAAAATTCTCAGTTGTTATCGCAGGCGGCGGCAGCACCTTCACCCCGGGCATTGTCCTGATGCTGCTGGCAAACCAGGATCGTTTTCCGCTGCGGTCGCTGAAATTTTACGACAACGACGGCGCGCGCCAGGAGACCATCGCCGAGGCGTGCAAAGTGATCCTCAAAGAGCAGGCGCCGGAGATTGAGTTCAGCTATACCACCGATCCGCAGGCGGCGTTTACTGATGTTGATTTTGTCATGGCGCATATCCGCGTCGGGAAATATCCGATGCGTGAACAGGATGAGAAAATCCCGCTACGCCACGGCGTGCTGGGCCAGGAGACCTGCGGACCGGGCGGGATCGCCTACGGTATGCGCTCTATCGGCGGCGTGCTGGAGCTGGTGGATTATATGGAAAAATATTCGCCGAACGCCTGGATGCTTAACTACTCCAACCCGGCGGCGATTGTGGCGGAAGCCACTCGTCGTCTGCGGCCGAACGCCAAAATCCTCAACATCTGCGATATGCCGATCGGCATTGAAGGGCGGATGGCGCAGATTGTCGGCCTCAAAGACCGTAAACAGATGCGCGTGCGCTACTACGGCCTCAACCATTTCGGCTGGTGGACCTCGATTGAGGACCTCGACGGCAATGATTTGATGCCGAAACTGCGCGAATATGTGGCGAAATACGGCTATGTGCCGCCCTCGAACGATCCGCACACCGAGGCCAGCTGGAACGACACCTTTGCCAAAGCGAAAGATGTGCAGGCGCTGGATCCGCAGACCATGCCGAACACCTACCTGAAATATTATCTGTTCCCGGACTATGTGGTAGCCCACTCCAACCCGGAACGCACCCGCGCCAATGAGGTGATGGATCATCGGGAGAAAAACGTCTTCAGCGCCTGCCGGGCGATCATCGCCGCCGGGAAATCCACCGCCGGCGATCTGGAGATTGACGAGCATGCCTCCTATATCGTCGATCTGGCGACGGCTATCGCCTTTAACACGCAGGAAAGGATGCTGCTGATTGTGCCGAACAATGGCGCGATCCATAACTTTGACGCCGACGCGATGGTGGAGATCCCTTGTCTGGTAGGCCACAACGGACCGGAGCCGCTGACGGTAGGCGACATCCCGCATTTCCAGAAAGGGCTGATGAGCCAGCAGGTGGCAGTGGAAAAACTGGTGGTCGATGCCTGGGAACAGCGCTCTTACCACAAGCTGTGGCAGGCGATTACCCTGTCGAAAACCGTGCCGAGCGCCTCGGTGGCGAAAGCGATCCTCGACGACCTCATTGCCGCCAACAAAGATTACTGGCCTGAGCTGCATTAATCCCCGTTGTAATACCGGCGCCCTGCGGGGCGCCGGTTCTTCTCCCCGGTTCCTGATTTACGCTATGCTGAAGCCTGCAGCGCGATGAACAAGGAACTGTAATGAAAATCTCCCGCCTCGGCGAAGCGCCGGATTACCGCTTTTCGCTGGCTAACGAACGCACCTTTCTGGCATGGATCCGCACGGCGCTCGGTTTTCTCGCCGCCGGCGTCGGCCTTGACCAGTTAGCGCCGGACTTTGCCACGCCGCTGATCCGTGAAATTCTCGCCCTGCTGCTGTGTCTCTTTGCCGGCGGCATGGCCATCTATGGCTATCTGCGCTGGCTGAATAACGAGAAGGCGATGCGTCTCAAGCAGGACCTTCCCTATACCCGCACGCTGCTGGTGATTAGCATTCTGCTGCTGGCGGTGGTGGCCGCGGTGATGCTGCTGGTGGTGTATGGCGGATAAACGCCGGGCGCGGCGGGAAAGCGATCCCGGTCTTCAGCCAGAGCGCACCTCGCTGGCCTGGTTTCGCACCCTGTTGGGCTACGGCGCGCTGATGGCGCTGGCGATTAAGCACAGCTGGCACCGCGCCGGCCTGCCGTTCTGGCTGTCGATCGGCGTGCTGGCGATTGTGGCGGTGATCCTCTGGGGCTATACCCGCCGTCGTCATCTGATGGATGTCGACGATAGCGATTTTTTACAGCCGCGGGCGGTTCGTGACAAATTTTTGATCGCACTCGCAGTACTTTCTCTGGCATTCCTGTTTGCTGTTACTCACCTTCAACCGATCGTTTTATTCATTAGGGATATGTCATGACAGGATGTCCGGCGAATTTGCCTCTCACTCATGCCCCCGGCCAGCAACATGACACTCCCTTTCAGGCTGTCGTGGTGGAGGCGCATCATTGCCATCAACCGCAGGCGTTCTATGCACAGCTTCGTCAACAGGGGCTCACCGCTATCCATTTTATTCCGCAGCTGGCGGCCGGCGACGCCGCGCTTTGGGGAGAGTTTCTCTGCGCAGTCTTTCACCGCTGGGTGCGGGAAGATATTGGGCGCATCAATATTTTACTGTTTAGCGAGACGCTGAGCGCCTGGTGTGGGGAGACGCTGACCCAGCCAGGCGCGCCGGCGGCCAACAGCACCTGCTACGGCTGCCCGTGGCTGCGCCTGTGCCGCTGTGGCGAACAGGAAGACCCGCTGTGCGCGGGTTACCGGCAGTTCTACGATTTTAGCGGGCCCTATATGCGAGTGATGCGGGACCTGCGACGACAGCAGCGGCCACCAGAGGCGCTGATGCCGCTGCTGCGCTAAAGATTAGCGCCCCTTCGCCAGGTACTGCGCCATCTCCTCTTCCGGCACCATGCCGCCGCCGGTGGCCCACACCAGGTGGGTGGCCTGCTGCAGCTGTTGCTCACTCAGCCCCTGCAGCTGATGGTACGCTTTGCTGGCGCAGACCCGCTGCGCTCCGGCCATCCCGGCCAGCGCGGAGGGTTCAAGGCGGATATTTTCCGCTGCCGCCAGCCAGCCCAGCATGTCATACATCGTCTGGTCGTCAAGGGTATAGAACCCGTCGAGCAGGCGCTCCATTGCCCGGCCAACGAACCCGGACGCCCTGCCGACCGCCAGACCGTCGGCCGCGGTCAGGTTATCAATACCTAAATCCTGCACCGCTATCTGGTCGTGGAGCCCGGTATAGACGCCGAGCAGCATGCATGGCGAATGGGTCGGTTCGGCGAACAGGCAGTGAACGTGGTCGCCGAAGGCCAGCTTCAGGCCAAATGCCACGCCGCCGGGGCCGCCGCCGACGCCGCACGGCAGATAGACGAACAGCGGGTGATCGGCATCGACCACGCGCCCTGCTTTGGCAAACTGCGCCTTCAGGCGCTCGCCGGCTACGGCATAGCCGAGGAACAGCGTGCGTGAGTTTTCATCATCAATGAAAAAGCAGTTCGGATCGGATTCCGCTGCCTTGCGCCCCTGTTCGACCGCCACGCCATAGTCCTCTTCATACTCAACCACCGTTACGCCGTGGCTGCGCAGTTTGGCTTTTTTCCACGCCCTGGCATCGGCGGACATATGCACCGTGACTTGAAAACCAATGCGCGCGCTCATGATGCCTATCGACATCCCAAGGTTGCCGGTGGAGCCGACGGCGATGCTGAACTGGCTAAAGAACTGTTTAAACTCCGGCGTCAGCAATTTGCGATAATCGTCTGCGGTCGTCAGCAGCCCGGCTTCCAGCGCCAGCTTTTCCGCATGGGTCAGCACTTCATAAATCCCACCGCGCGCTTTGATTGAGCCGGAGATTGGCAGATGGCTGTCTTTTTTCAGCAGCAGTTCGCCGCTAATTGGCTGGCCGAATTTTTGCTCAAGGCTGCGTTTCATTGCCGGAATGGCAACCACTTCTGATTCGATAATCCCGCAGCTCGCGGCGGTTTCCGGGAAGGCTGCCGCCAGATAGGGCGCGAAGCGCTGAAGGCGGGCATGGGCGTCTTGCACATCGTCGGCGGTCAGACCGACGTAAGGCAACCCCTCCGCCAGGGTGGTGGTTGCCGGGTTAAACCAGGTAGTTTCTTTCAGGGCGATCAGATCCTGCACAAGCGGGAAGGTCGCGGTTAAGGTGGTCAGGTCAGCGTTTTTCATATTACGTCTCGTTCGCTTAGATGATGAAAGAAAGCAGGAAGGTGGCGGCCAGTGCAAGTAGCGACGCGATAAATGTCGCTGTCGTGTAGTACTTGAACGTTTCACTGAGGCTGGCGCCGCAGTACTGTTTTACCAGCCAGAACAGGGAATCGGTGACGATCGTGCAGCCAATGGCGCCGGAACCGATGGCAATGGCGATGATCTCCGGGCTTACGCCGGGATAAAGCGGCAGCATCGGGGCAACGATGGCGGTAGCGCCCATCATCGCCACGGTGGCGGAGCCAACGGCGGCGTGCAGGATAAGCGCCACCAGCCAGGCCAGCAAAATCGGGTGCATATCAAGGTTCGACAGGATCACCGCGAGGCTATCGGCCAGGCCGCTGGATTTCAAAATCGCGTTGAATGCGCCGCCGGCGCCGATAATCAGCAGGATGTTGGCGATGGACCCAAAGCCGTTTTCGGTATGAGTCAGCAGAACGCCCATCCCCATTTGCCGACGGATGCCGAGCATGTAATAGGCGACAAAGACGGCGATAAACATCGCGGTGATGGGGTTGCCGATAAATTCCAGCACTGTATACAGCGTGCCGCCTTTCGCCATATTCAGTTCAGCGACGGTTTTCACCAGCATCAGGCCAATCGGTAACAGCACGGTAAACAGCGTAGCGCCGAGCGACGGCAGCGTCGATTCTTCGCGAACGTCGAGGTTGGAAAACTCGGCTGGCACTGGTTTAAACGGCAGGCGGTTGCCGAGCAGCCTGAGGAACAGCGGGCCGCCGACCAGCGAGGCGATCAGACCGACCAGCAGGCCATAGACGATAACCGTCCCGATATCAGCGCCCAGTTTATTCGCCACGAACAGCGCGGCCGGATGCGGCGGTACCACGCAGTGCACCGCCATCAGCGCGGTACACAGCGGAATAGCCAGCTTCAGCAGCGAAGTATTGGTTTTTTTGGCGATGGAGAATGCCAGCGGGATCAGCAGCACCACCCCGACTTCGACAAACAGGGTAATGCCGCAGATCAGGCCGACCAGCACCATAATCACATCCGCCGACAGCCAGCGGCAGCGCTGGAGCGTCAGGCCGATGCGCTCCGCCGCGCCGGAGACCTCCATCATCTTGCCGAGAATGGTGCCGAGACCGATCACCGCCGCCAGGAAGCCCAGCGTACCGCCGATCCCGCTCTCAATGGCGTTGACCATCTCCAGCGGGCCCATTCCCATCATCGCACCGACGAAAAAGCTCGCCAGCAGCAGCGCCAGAAACGGATGAAACTTCAGTTTGACGATGGTTAATACAATTAACACGATGCTAATCAGCAATGTGCTCACAACCCAAATTTGCGATTCCATACCCCACCTCGCCGTAAGTAACGTGTGGTTATTGAACAGAAACTCGGCATGGGCTGACAAACGATATAAATGACCTTTCAGATGAGCCAAATTGAATCAAAAAGGTGATTTAGCTCTAAAAGTGACCTCTAAATATGCTATGGGTCAAATTAACTCATCCTTTAGCGGAAGTTCCGGCATTATTTTTTTATCATCCAGACTCCCTATTATCGCCAGGAGCGCATAATGGATGTGCTAAAAACCTTAGGTACCCGGTTGCTGAACGGCTGGCAACTCTCCAGGCTGTCGACGTTTGAGGTGGCGGCGCGGCACGAGTCGTTCGCCCTTGCCGCCGACGAGCTGGCGCTCACCCCAAGCGCCGTCAGTCACCGGATTAATCAGTTGGAAGAGGAGCTGGGGATCCAGCTCTTTGTCCGCTCGCACCGCAAAGTGGAGCTGACGCGTGAAGGGAAGCGCGTTTACTGGGCGCTGAAGGCGTCGCTGGATGGTCTCAATCAGGAGATTCTGGACATCAAAAACCAGGAGCTCTCCGGCAGTCTGACGGTCTACTCGCGGCCCTCTATCGCCCAGTGCTGGCTGGTGCCGGCGCTGGGGGATTTCAGTCGCCGCTACCCGGCCATCTCGCTGACCGTGCTGACCGGCAACGATAACGTCAACCTGCAGCGGGCGGGTATCGATCTGGCAATCTATTTTGATGACGCGCCGTCGTCGCAGCTAAGCCACCATTTTCTGATGGATGAGGCGATCGTGCCGGTATGTACGCCGTATTACGCCCGCCAGCTGCAGTTAACGTCAAATCCTGCCAATCTGCGCCACTGTACGCTGCTTCACGATCGCCAGGCATGGAGCAATGATTCCGGCACCGATGAATGGTTCAGTTGGGCACAACAATTTGGGATTGAACTGCCGCAATCGTCGGGCATTGGCTTCGATCGTTCTGATTTAGCGGTGATTGCGGCGATGAATCATGTCGGGGTAGCGATGGGGCGTAAACGGCTGGTGCAGAAGCGGTTAGAGAGCGGCGAGCTTATCGCGCCGTTCGGCGATATGACGCTGAAATGCCATCAGCATTATTACGTGACCACCCTGCCGGGCCGCCAGTGGCCGAAAATCGACGCCTTTATCGAGTGGCTGCATAGCCTGACCTGAAAAAGAGCCGGGCTATCCCTCGGAGTTGTTAGGGAGGCCGGGTAGGGCGTGCGCCGCCACCCGGCAAAATGACGGCACTGCGCTTGCGCGGGCCGGCAGACGACCAGTCCGGTAGCCCGGATAAGGCGTCAGCCGCCATCCGGGGAACGGCCGCCGCGCTTATACCGGCTGCTGATGGTGGGTAAAGCGCGAGGCCAGCGGCAGCCAGCACAGCAGAATCAACAGGCCCATCAGCATCATCAGCAGGCCGAGGCTGCCCTGACCGGTTTGCGGCATCATCGCCGACAGCCAGGCCAGCACGCCGGAGCCGATATTCTGCAAGCCGCCCACCAGCGCCCCGGCGGTTCCGGCGAGGAACGGGAACGGCTCCATCGCGCCGCTGGTGGCCAGCGGGAACAACATCCCGGCGCCGAAGAAGAACAGCGCCGCAGGCACCAGCAGGGTCCAGACGGTCATGATGCCCAGCAGCCCTGGGATCCACATCATCAGACCCGCCAGCAGGCAGCAGATCACCGACTGCCACATCAGGGTCGGGAAACGCTTGTTGGGGCGGCCGGCAAACCACGCCCCGAAGAACGCCGCCGGGATCGGCAGAATAAACAGAATACTCACCGCCATGCTGCTCAGGCCGAGCACCGCGCCCATCAGCACCCCGGAGCAGGCTTCGAATACCGCAATCCCCGCCAGGCCGCCGATCAGCATCAGCAGATAGCAGTTAAAGGCGCCGGTGCCGAACAGCGTTTTGTAGCTGGCCAGAAGTTTGGTGCGCGGCGCCCCTTCCGGGCGCGTTTCCGGCATCCACTTCGCCATGCTGAAGGTCACCCCGGCGCACAGGACCAGCAGGAAAGCGTAGCAGGCGCGCCAGCTCCACAGGGTGTCGAGGATGCCGCCGAGCAGCGGGGCAATCAGCGGGCTGACCAGAATACCCATATTTAACAGGCTATTGGCATGACGCAGCTGAGCGCCTTCGTACAGGTCGCGGGGCAGGGTGCGCGCCATCACGCCGCCGACCCCGGTGCCCATCCCCTGCATGGCGCTGGCGGCGATCAGCACCGGCAGGCTATGGGTGGTAATAGCTACCAGCGTCGCCAGCATAAAAATCGACATCCCGACGAGGATCACCGGGCGGCGACCGACGCGGTCAGAGAGCGGGCCGTAGAATAGCTGTGAAATACCGTAGGTCAGCAGGTAGGCCGCCATCACGCTTTGTACCGCCCCTTCGCGGACGTTCAGCGCGACCGCCATGTCGGCGATGGCCGGAATATAAATGGTCTGCGCCATCTGGCCGACGGCCACCAGCAGTACCAGCATCAACAACAAATTGAAGTTCTTATGCCGTTTCATGTCGATGAATACTTTGTGAGTAAAGAGAAATGAAGAATATGTGACTACCACATCCCGTAAACGATGGAGGAATCTACCATATTAAAATGACAGAACAACTGCAAAGTGCCGATTGTTGAGGGAATTCCAGGCAGATTATGTAAACAGGAACGGCAACTAATGTTGCCATCTCAGGCTACGCCAGGCGCAGGAGGATCGCCCCGGCGGCAATCCCGCAGGCGGCCACGATGCGCAGCGGCATCAGTTGCTCTTTCAGGACGATAAAGGCGATCAGCGCGCCGAAGAGAATGGAGGTTTCACGCAGCGCGGCGACCACCGCCAGCGGGGCCTGGGTCATCGCCCATAGCGCCAGGCCGTAGGAGCCCATGGTGCCGATCCCGCCGAGGATGCCTTTTTTCCAGTGCTGACGTAAATAACGACTGGCCTCACGCCGTCGCGCCACCATCGCCCAGCACAGCAGGCAGAAGCCGTTCATAAAAAAGGTCCACAGGGTGTAGCCCAGCGCCGAGCCCGCCAGCCGGACGCCGGTGCCGTCCACCAGCGTATAACCGGCGATAAAGCAGGCGTTGATCAGCGCCAGCACGATGCCTTTGCGCGAGCTGGCGCGGCCGTTAAAGGCCATCGCCAGAATCGCCAGGCAGATGACGCCGATACCCAGCCAGGCCAGCGGCGACAGACGATCGCCGAGGAACAGCACGCTTATCGCCGCCACCAGCAGCGGCGCAGTGCCGCGCATCAGCGGATAGGTCTGGCTCATATCCGATACCTGGTAGGTCTTCGCCACCAGCACCGTATACACCACCTGTAACGCGCACGACGCCAGCAGATAGGGGGCGCTGACCAGCGCGGGCTGCGGGGCAAAGGGGAGCATCACCAGGGCGATCAGCGCGGCCGAGCCGCTGACGCCGATCGCCGCGTACATTTTATCGCCGCTGGCTTTGACGATAGCGTTCCAGCTGGCGTGCAGCAGGGCGGCGAACAGCAAAATGCAGAATACGGTGAGGGTCATCGCAGACAGGTTCAACAGTGAAGGTCACCGGAATGTAACACGCGCCCGCGCTGCCTGCCAGCGGGGGGTTAAAGCGAACAAAACAGGCGATGCGTCACCCGCGGTTCATCGTACACCGGGCGGAAACCAAGCCTTTCATAAAAGGGCCAGGCCTGCGCCGGGGCATGGGTGTTGAGAAAGTCGAACCAGGCGCTGGAGTGGGTGATAACCGAGACCAGCAGCTGCTGGCCGATGCCCCGGCGACGGTAGCGTTCGCTGATGTAGAGGTGGCGAATGCGCCCGGCCCGCGGCTGCGGACTGAAGGGATCGCTATTGATGCCGCATACCCCTACCAGCTGGTGGTTGACGAAGGCGCCCAGCAGCGTTTCGCCCGGCGCGTTAAAGCGGTTTTTGCCGCTCTGCCAGTTTTCCGCCAGGCGGCGCAGCATATTGAAATGCTGTTCAAGGCTTTCAATTCGTAGCGCCGCGAACCCCGGGGCATCCGGCGTCGTGGCGGCAATTAACAGGGGTGGCATAGCTTCCTCCATCAAGTCATCCCGGGACGCCCGGCGGGCGCCTGCAGGGGGGCGGTTTCCCGCCCCCCTCAGGTGCGACTTGAACCTGAATCAGCGGAACTGTTTCAGGACTGCATCAAGTAGTTGCAACACAGCAACCATGAGTTTCAGGATCAAAATAATAATATCCATTCCGCCCATACGCGCGTCTCCTGTGGTTAAGGAGCACAATAAGCTGACGTACCTTTCCGCTGCCCGTTGCCAGCTTATCCCTGCCTGTCGCCGGCGGCGTCTGCCCTGGCCGATAGTTCGTCCTTTCCATGAACGGCTTCCCGGCCCGCCGCCTGCAACGACAGGGGTGCGCAGCGCTGAGCCACGCGTTGCCGCGCGGGCCAGTGACTGCACGTTGTTGACGTAACACAGTGTGCTCTCTCGGGGTTAAGGCACTGACGGCACCACCCGTTTCAGCCAGGACTTCGTTGCGCCGGTCAAACTTGCGGCCCCCGAATGGCACAAAGTGAACACACCCAGTATAGATAAACACTGTATGGATGAACAGTATTTTTTGGACAAATCCGCCCCTCTCATCCATACTCTATGACAGAGAAAAACCGACCTTAAATTGCGCGAACTGCAGCGATCGCGTATACTTTTGGCGTTGACGTAATACAGTGTGCTTGCGGCTACCACCTGTAACCATGCTGATAAAAACCTCGCTCCGGCGGGGTTTTTTGTTTTCTGTCCTTTTGCGCCGAACTGTGATCTTTCGCGCAAATTTTCGTGGATGAAAATAAATCCATTGTGAAAACGTAAAACCTGTGTTTGTATAAATTCAGCTTATTTTTCGACACAACAGGTCCCTAATGAACGCAACCCTGATCGCTTCGACCCTACTAAAAACCGCGCCAGCCGCGGTGGTCGTCGTGTCTGTGGTGGTCGTCGTCGGCAATGCGCCGTAGGGTCCGGAACAACACGAATTCCAAACCCCGCCGGCGCAAACCGAGCGGGGTTTTTTGTTGGCGAGCCCCCCGGTAAAGTCGGCCCAGAAGAAAAGGACTGGAGCATGGCAAGTTCGGGCACCACATCAAACACAATGCGCTTTACCGGCGCGCAGCTGGTTGTTCATTTACTGGAGCGCCAGGGTATCACTATGGTCAGCGGCATTCCGGGCGGCTCCATCCTGCCTATCTACGATGCCTTAAGCCAGAGCACGCAGATCCGCCACATCCTGGCGCGCCATGAGCAGGGCGCGGGCTTTATCGCCCAGGGGATGGCGCGTACCGAAGGCAAGCCGGCGGTCTGTATGGCCTGCAGCGGCCCGGGGGCGACGAACCTGGTGACGGCGATCGCCGATGCCCGCCTGGATTCGATTCCGCTGGTCTGCATCACCGGCCAGGTACCGGCCTCGATGATCGGTACCGACGCCTTCCAGGAAGTGGACACCTACGGCATCTCTATCCCCATCACCAAACATAACTATCTGGTGCGCGACATTGCCGAGCTGCCGCAGGTGATCAGCGACGCCTTCCGTATTGCCCAGTCCGGACGTCCCGGGCCGGTGTGGATAGACATTCCTAAGGACGTGCAGTCGGCGACCATTGAGCTGGAAGCGCTGCCTGAGCCTGGCGAGCGCGCCCCGGCACCGGCATTCGCGCCTGAAAGCGTGCGTGAAGCGGCGGCAATGATCAACGCGGCGAAACGCCCGGTACTGTATCTGGGCGGCGGGGTGATTAACGCGCCGCAGGCGATCCGTGAGCTGGCGGAAAAAGCCAACCTGCCGACCACCATGACCTTAATGGCGCTGGGCATGCTGCCGAAGGCGCACCCGCTGTCGCTGGGGATGCTGGGGATGCACGGCGCGCGCAGCACCAACTTCATTCTGCAGGAGGCGGATTTACTGATTGTTTTAGGCGCCCGTTTTGATGACCGGGCGATTGGCAAGACCGAGCAGTTCTGCCCGAACGCGAAGATTATCCACGTCGATATCGACCGCGCCGAACTGGGCAAAATTAAGCAACCGCACGTGGCGATTCAGGGCGATGTGGCGGAAGTCTTAGCCCAGCTGAACCCGCAGATTGAGGCGCAGCCGCGCGAGGAATGGCGCCAGCTGGTGGCCGACTTGCAGCGCGAATTCCCCTGCGCCATCCCGCAGGAAAGCGACCCGCTCTCCCATTACGGCCTGATTAACGCCGTGGCCGCCTGCGTGGATGATGAAGCGATCATCACTACCGACGTTGGCCAGCACCAGATGTGGACGGCGCAGGCCTACCCGCTCAATCGTCCGCGCCAGTGGCTGACCTCCGGCGGCCTCGGCACCATGGGCTTCGGCCTGCCGGCAGCCATCGGCGCGGCGCTGGCGAATCCGCAGCGCAAGGTTATCTGCTTCTCCGGCGACGGCAGCCTGATGATGAATATTCAGGAGATGGCCACCGCCGCCGAAAATCAGCTGGATGTAAAAATTATCCTGCTGAACAACGAAGCGCTGGGGCTGGTGCATCAGCAGCAGAGCCTGTTCTATCAGCAGGGCGTTTTTGCCGCCACCTATCCGGGGATGATTAACTTTATGCAGATTGCCGCCGGTTTTGGCCTGCAAACCTGTGATTTAAATAATGAAGTCGATCCGCAGGCGGCGCTGCAGGCGATTATCGACCGTCCGGGGCCGGCGCTGATCCACGTGCGCATCGACGCACAGCAGAAAGTGTATCCGATGGTACCGCCGGGTGCGGCCAATACTGAAATGGTGGGGGAATAAGCCATGCAAAAACAATGTGATAACGTCATTCTGGAACTCACCGTCCGCAACCATCCCGGCGTCATGACCCACGTGTGCGGGCTTTTTGCCCGTCGCGCGTTTAACGTCGAAGGCATTCTCTGTCTGCCAATTCAGGGCAGCGAACACAGCCGCATCTGGCTGCTGGTAAATGATGACCAGCGACTGGGGCAGATGATTAGCCAGATTGAAAAGCTGGAAGATGTCACCAAAGTGGCGCGTAACCAGTCCGATCCCACCATGTTTAACAAAATTGCGGTGTTCTTCGAATAGCGCTCAAGGCTTGAACAGCCACGCGCTTATCGCTAAGGTAAGCGCCTTTGCCGGATGACGCTGCGCTTATCCGGCCTACAGGCAGTGAATCTGTAGGCCGGATAAGGCGTTTACGCCGCCATCCGGCGTTTTCAGGCACCAGGACACACCATGACCACCATCGCCCTTATTGACGATCATTTGATTGTCCGCTCCGGCTTTGCTCAGCTGCTGGGGCTGGAAGCTGATTTTCAGGTTGTCGCCGAATTTGGTAGCGGCCGCGAGGCGCTGACGGGGCTACCGGGGCGCGGCGTGCAGGTCTGTATCTGCGATATCTCCATGCCGGATATTTCCGGGCTGGAGCTGCTCAGCCAGCTGCCGAAGGGGATGGCGACCATCATGTTGTCGGTACACGATAGCCCGGCGCTGATCGAGCAGGCGTTGAACGCCGGCGCGCGCGGCTTCCTGTCGAAACGCTGCAGCCCCGATGAACTTATCGCCGCGGTACGCACGGTGGCGGCGGGCGGTTGCTATCTCACGCCGGATATCGCCATGAAGCTGGCCGCCGGGCGCCAGGATCCGCTCACCAAACGCGAGCGTCAGGTGGCGGAAAAGCTGGCGCAGGGCATGGCGGTGAAAGAGATTGCCGCCGAGCTCGGTCTGTCGCCGAAAACCGTCCACGTACACCGCGCCAACCTGCTGGAAAAGCTGGGCGTCAGCAACGACGTTGAGCTGGCGCGCCGCATGTTCGATAGCTGGCAATGAAGGCCGTCGTCTCACGATTGCTGTCGGTCATCGGCTGCGCCTTTATCTTCGCGGCCGCCTGGTTCTGCCTGTGGAGCATCAGTCTGCATCTGGTGGAACGCGCGGATTTAGCGGTGCTGCTGTTTCCCTTTGGCCTGCGGCTGGGGTTAATGCTGCAATGCCCCCGCGGCTACTGGCCAGTGCTGCTGGGAACCGAGTGGCTGCTTATCTTCTGGCTGGCGCAGGAGGTGGCGCTGGCGCACCCGATAATTTTGATGACCGGAAGCCTGCTGACTCTGCTGCCGGTGGCGTTGATCTCGCGCTACCGGCAGCAGCGCGACTGGCTGACGCTGCTGCGTCAGGGCGGGGCGTTAATGGCCGCCGCGCTGCTGCAATCGCTGCCGTGGCTGGCGGAGGGGGACGAGGGGCTTAACGCCCTGCTGTTGACGCTGACCGGCGGCCTGACGCTGGCGCCGACCTGCCTGGTTTTCTGGCACTATCTTACCAGCACCGTCTGGCGGCCGCTGGGGCCGGCGCTGGTGGCGCAGCCGGTTAACTGGCGCGGGCGGCATCTGATCTGGTATCTGCTGTTATTCACCATTAGCCTGTGGCTGCAGCTTGGCCTGCCCGCCGAGCTCTCCCGCTTTACCCCGTTTTGTCTGGCGCTGCCGATTATCGCCCTCGCCTGGCACTACGGCTGGCAGGGAGCGCTGATCGCCGCCCTGATGAACGCTATCGCCTTGATTGCCAGCCAGACCTGGCACGATCACCCGGTCGATTTATTGCTTTCCCTGCTGGCACAGAGCCTCACCGGGCTGCTGTTGGGGGCGGGGATCCAGCGGCTACGCGAGCTGAACCAGTCATTACAAAGCGAGCTGGCGCGTAATCGTCGGCTGGCGGAACGCCTGCTGGAGACCGAAGAGAGCGTGCGGCGAGACGTCGCCCGCGAGCTCCATGATGATATCGGCCAGACCATCACCGCGATCCGCACCCAGGCCGGGATCGTACAGCGGCTGGCGCCGGACAACGCCAGCGTGCGCCAGAGCGGTCAGCTGATAGAACAGCTGTCGCTGGGAGTTTACGACTCGGTGCGTAGACTGCTGGGCCGTCTGCGTCCGCGTCAGCTCGACGACCTGCCGCTGGAGCAGGCGGTACGTTCGTTGATGCGCGAGATGGAGCTGGAGGACCGCGGCATTGTCAGCCATCTCGACTGGCGGATTAACGAGGCGGGACTGAGCGAGAACCAGCGCGTGACCCTGTTTCGCGTTTGCCAGGAGGGGCTGAATAATATCGTCAAGCACGCCAGCGCCAGCGCTGTCACTCTGCAGGGCTGGCAGCAGGATGAGCGACTAATGCTGGTGCTGGAAGATGACGGTTGCGGCCTGCCGCCGGGGTCGAATCTGCAGGGGTTCGGCCTGACCGGCATGCGCGAGCGCGTGACCGCCCTGGGCGGCACACTGACGATCTCCTGCACCCATGGTACACGGGTGTGCGTCAATCTACCGCTGCGTTACGCCTGAGAGGATCGCCGATGTTCGCCTTTTTAAAAGCCCCGCCGGACGCTGCGCCGATTAGCGATAAACGCGAACTTGATGCGCGTTATCGCTACTGGCGTCGCCATATCCTGTTGACCATCTGGCTGGGCTACGCGCTGTTCTATTTCACCCGCAAAAGCTTTAACGCCGCGGTCCCGGAAATTCTCGCCAGCAACGTCCTGACCCGCAGCGATATTGGCCTGCTGGCCACGCTGTTCTATATCACCTACGGGCTGTCGAAATTTTTCTCCGGTATCGTCAGCGACCGCTCCGACGCCCGCTATTTTATGGGGCTGGGGCTTATCGCCACCGGGGTGGTGAATATTCTGTTCGGTTTTTCTTCCTCACTATGGGCTTTCGCGCTGCTGTGGGCGCTGAATGCCTTCTTCCAGGGCTGGGGCTCGCCGGTCTGCGCCCGACTGCTGACGGCCTGGTATTCGCGGACCGAGCGCGGCGGCTGGTGGGCGCTATGGAATACGGCGCATAACGTCGGCGGCGCGCTGATCCCGATGGTGGTGGGAGCGGCGGCGTTGCACTACGGCTGGCGTGCCAGGATGACCATTGCCGGCTGTCTGGCGATCCTCGCCGGACTGTATCTGTGCTGGCGGCTGCGCGATCGCCCGCAGGCGGTGGGGTTACCCGCCGTGGGCGACTGGCGTCACGATGCGCTGGAAATCGCCCAGCAGCAGGAAGGCGCTGGGATGTCTCGTAAAGCGATCCTGACCCGCTACGTGCTGGCCAATCCCTACATCTGGCTGCTGTCGTTGTGCTATGTGCTGGTGTACGTGGTGCGGGCGGCGATTAACGACTGGGGCAATCTGTATATGTCGGAGACGCTCGGCGTCGATCTGGTGACCGCTAACTCGGCGGTGACCATGTTTGAGCTGGGCGGTTTTATCGGCGCGCTGGTGGCGGGGTGGGGCTCGGATAAGCTGTTTAACGGCAACCGTGGGCCGATGAACCTGATTTTCGCCGCCGGAATTTTGCTGTCGGTTGGCGGCCTGTGGCTGATGCCGTTCGCCAGCTATGTCATGCAGGCGGCCTGCTTCTTCACTACCGGTTTCTTCGTTTTCGGCCCGCAGATGCTGATCGGCATGGCGGCGGCGGAATGTTCGCATAAAGAAGCCGCCGGGGCGGCAACCGGGTTTGTCGGCCTGTTCGCTTATCTTGGCGCCTCGCTTTCCGGCTGGCCGCTGGCGCAGGTGATGGATATCTGGCACTGGACCGGATTCTTCGTGGTGATTGCGATTGCCGCCGGCATTTCCGCGCTGCTGCTGCTGCCGTTTTTAAACGCGCAGGCGCCGCGTACCGCCAGCGAAGCGTGATGTAGCTCACCCTTTCGCCGCGAACGGGACAAAACTAAGAAATTTTCCCGGTTTTACCTGGACGCCGTCTCAGGCCAGACGGCGCGCTGGTTTTTACAATGCCTGGTTATTACGCAGGCATAAAAAATCAGCTCAGGAGATACCCATGCTGGCCTTTCTGAATCAGGTGCGCAAGCCGACCCTGGATCTGCCGCTCGATGTGCGGCGCAAAATGTGGTTCAAACCTTTCATGCAGTCCTATCTGGTGGTTTTCATCGGCTACCTGACCATGTACTTGATCCGCAAGAACTTTAACATCGCGCAGAACGACATGATCTCCACCTACGGGCTGAGCATGACCCAGCTGGGGATGATTGGCCTGGGCTTCTCCATCACCTACGGCGTGGGCAAGACGCTGGTCTCTTATTATGCCGACGGCAAAAACACCAAGCAGTTCCTGCCGTTTATGCTGATCCTCTCCGCCATCTGTATGCTGGGCTTTAGCGCCAGCATGGGGGCGGGTTCTACCAGCCTGTTCCTGATGATCGCCTTCTATGCGCTGAGCGGTTTCTTCCAGAGCACCGGCGGCTCGTGCAGCTATTCCACCATCACCAAGTGGACGCCCAGACGCAAACGCGGCACTTTCCTCGGCTTCTGGAATATCTCCCACAACCTCGGCGGCGCGGGCGCGGCGGGCGTGGCGCTGTTTGGCGCCAACTATCTGTTCGACGGCCATGTGATCGGCATGTTTATCTTCCCGTCGATTATTGCGCTGATCGTTGGCTTTATCGGCCTGCGCTACGGTAGCGACTCTCCGGAATCCTACGGCCTCGGCACGGCGGAAGAGCTGTTTGGCGAAGCGATCAGCGAAGAGGACAAAGAGACCGAAGAAAATGCGATGACCAAGTGGCAGATCTTTGTTGAGTACGTGCTGAAAAACAAAGTGATCTGGCTGCTGTGCTTCTCCAACATCTTCCTCTACGTGGTGCGTATCGGTATCGATCAGTGGTCCACCGTGTACGCCTTCCAGGAGCTGAAGCTGTCTAAAGAGGTGGCGATTCAGGGCTTTACCCTGTTTGAAGTCGGCGCGCTGGTTGGCACGCTACTGTGGGGCTGGCTGTCGGATCTGGCCAACGGCCGCCGCGCGCTGGTGGCCTGCATCGCGCTGGCGCTGATTATCGCCACCCTCGGGGTTTACCAACACGCCAGCAACCAGTACGTCTATCTGGCCTCGTTATTTGCGCTGGGCTTCCTGGTGTTTGGTCCGCAGCTGTTGATCGGCGTCGCCGCCGTCGGTTTCGTACCGAAAAAAGCGATCGGCGCCGCCGATGGGATCAAGGGCACCTTCGCCTATCTGATCGGCGATAGCTTCGCCAAACTGGGTCTCGGGATGATCGCCGACGGCACCCCGGTCTTCGGCCTGACCGGCTGGGCCGGCACCTTTGCGGCGCTGGACGCCGCCGCCGTCGGCTGTATCTGCCTGATGGCCATCGTGGCTATCTTTGAAGAGCGTAAAATTCGCCGCGAGAAAAAGAACCGTATTTTGCAGACCGCCTGATTCACCAGGTATTTGGTAACCTTGCCCGGCCTTCGCGCCGGGCTTTTTTATTTCTTGCGCATTATGCCAGGTCCGACAGTCGACAGCAGGCAAATTCCCATTATGATAGACAGGCTGCGATTGGATGAGAGGATGCATGATCTGGATAGGACTGGCCACCCTGGTAGTGGTGTTTGTTGTGGGATTTCGGGTGCTTACCTCTGATTCACGCCGCGCGATCCGCCGCCTGAGCGAACGCCTCGGCATCACGCCTGTCCCGCTGGAATCGATGATCGATCAGCTGGGAAAAACCGCCGGTAATGAGTATTTGCGTTACCTGGAGCGGCCGAATGAAGCGCATCTGCAGAACGCCGCCCAGGTGCTGCTCATCTGGCAGGTCGCGATTGTCGACGCCAGCGAAAAAAACCTGCATTACTGGTATCGCCTGATGCAAAAAGCGCGTTTAGCGGCGCCGATTACCGAGGCGCAGATCCGCCTGGCGCAAGGGTTTCTGCGCGAGCTGGACCCGGATGTGAGCGATTTACATAACCTACAGCAGCGCTACAACGACCTGTTTCTCCCGGAAGACGGCGTGCACTGGCTGCACTGATCTCATTGTTATCCGGCCTGTGGTTCATCGCTTTTGTGTGCCGGATGGCGGCTGCGCCTTATCCGGCCTACGGTTTCCGCACTCGTCACTTGTAGGCCGGATAAGCGTAAGCGCCATCCGGCAGGATAACTACAGTAGGATTTTCAGGCCGTGTTTTTGTACGACGCTAAGCAATTTTAATGACATTCCGCTTGGTCGCTTAGCGCCAGTCTCCCATTTTTGCACGGTAGACACGCTGGTATTCAGATAACGAGCGAACACGGGTTGGCTAACATTGAGTTGTTCACGTAGCGCTTTAATTTCAATGGGTTGAAGTGCGGCTACGCTACCGAGACATGATTCATCAAAATGGCGCATTGTTTCCTGTGGGATTGCGCCAACGCTGAATAGCCCCGACGCAGCGCTATGGATCGCTTCGAAAGCCGGGCTTTTGTATTTATTTTTTGCTGTCATCGCAAATCTCCACCAGTTCTTTACTTTTAACTAAGACCGTCGTTTTCTCTTCAGAGAGATTGGCATAGTGTTTTGCTAACTCACGAAACCCCATTAATTCGCGATGGTTGATATTGGCCATATCCTGTTTGGCATATAGAAAGGTATAAAACCAATACTCTGCGCTTTTGGTAAGGATGATTGCGCGATCGCGATTCTTGTTGAGTCGCTTTTTATAAACCCCTCCTCCTAAATCAACCACTTTGCCCTGAAGCGCAGATTGAATTGCCTGATAGAGCTCGTCGTCGGAAATGCCATGAGAGCTAGCCTCTCTGGCGAACCATTTGGTTTTGAAGATACGCATTGCTGACATCCTGTCGTTAAAAGTATAGCACATAGTGCTATATTAAATTCTCCTGAGATTTGTTAAAGCGATAGCAAGCATCGTTTTTTTAAACATGCGAGCAGCTACGCATCCTCTTATGAAAAGCGAGAATAGTTGCGAAAACGTTAAATGCGTCACAAACAAAATGTTACACTGCGCAGCTTTCCGCCACTTTCTTCGCAGGTCACTCATGAGTCATTCAAATGAAACCAAACCCCATGCACGCGAGCTGGCGCGACCAAACTGGTCGGCGGTCTTCGCGGTTGCTTTCTGCGTTGCCTGCCTGATTACCGTCGAATTTCTACCGGTCAGTCTGTTGACGCCGATGGCGCTGGATTTAGGCATCTCCGAAGGGATGGCCGGGCAGTCGGTGACGACGACGGCATTCGTCGCGATGTTTTCCAGCCTGTTTATCACCACGGTGATAGGTAAAACCGATCGCCGCTACGTGGTTATCCTGTTTTCGCTGCTGCTGACCCTTTCCTGCCTGCTGGTATCTTTCGCTGATAGCTTCACCCTGCTACTGCTGGGGCGCGCCTGTCTGGGCCTGGCGCTCGGCGGTTTCTGGGCGATGTCCGCATCGCTGACCATGCGGCTGGTGCCGATGCGCGTGGTGCCGAAAGCGCTATCGATTATTTTCGGCGCGGTATCGATCGCGCTGGTAATTGCTGCCCCATTGGGCAGTTTCCTTGGCGGGCTTATCGGCTGGCGCAACGTCTTTAACGGCGCGGCGGTGATGGGCGTGTTGTGTACGCTCTGGGTGCTGAAAGCGCTGCCGTCGCTGCCCGGTGAATCGGCTTCTCAGCAGCAAAATATGTTTGGTCTGCTGAAGCGTCCGGGGGTGATGGCCGGAATGTGCGCCATTTTCATGGCTTTTGCCGGACAGTTCGCCTTCTTTACCTATATTCGCCCGGTGTACATGACCCTCGCCGGGTTTGATGTCGACGGCCTGACGCTGGTGCTGCTGAGCTTTGGTATCGCCAGCTTTATCGGCACCTCGCTCTCCTCGGTGCTGCTCAAGCGTTCGGTAAAAGCGGCGCTGGCGATCGCGCCGCTGGTGCTGACCGCCTGCGCGGTGGCGCTGGTGCTGTGGGGAGAGAGCAAAATCATCGCCTCGACGGTGGCGATTATCTGGGGCTTCGCGTTTGCGCTGATCCCGGTGGGGTGGTCAACGTGGATCACCCGTTCCCTCTCCGATCAGGCGGAAAAAGCCGGGTCGATTCAGGTGGCGGTGATCCAGCTGGCCAACACCTGCGGCGCCGCGGTCGGCGGCATTGCGCTTGACCACTTAGGGCTGCTGTCGCCGCTGGTGTTGTCAGGGATATTGATGCTGTTTACCGGCCTGCTGGTGGCGGCCAAAGTGAAGGTGAATTCACCCGCTTAAGGCCGCTCGCCTTTTGCCAGCCGGGCATTGATGTCGGCAATCACTTCCGGCAGGTCCGCCAGGGTATCAACCACATAATGCGCCCCGGCGGCATACAGTTTGCCTGCCGCCCGCTCGCGGCGGGTGGCGATTTCCGCTTTCGACATCGCCTGGTACTCCTCCCAGGTTGCGCCGAATTCGTTACCGGACACCGCCAGCCCGACGCTCCACATCCCGGCATGTAACCCTTCGCTGATGCCCGGCGCGGCGTCGTCGACCTTCACGCAGTGGGCCACATCGTCTATGCCCAGGGTAATCACGTTCTGCAGCGCCATCCACGGGCCCGGACGACCGCCGGCGGCAAGGTCATCGGTGGCGACCCAGTGGTCCGGGGCGTAGCCCTGGGCGGCGGCGGCCGGTACCAGCTTTTCCATCACCGGGCGCGGATAACCCGAGCAGGAGCCGATCTTCAGGCCCTCGGCGCGAAACGTGGCGATGGTGTCGACCACGCCGGCTATTGGTGCGGAAAAATCGACAACCTTAGCGATTTGCAGCGGCATAAACGCGGCGTAGATCGCATCGATATCCGCGGCCGTCATCGCGCGGCCGAATTTGGCCTGCCAGCGGCTGTCGACAGCGGGGAGTTTGCCCAGCGCCTCAATGTGCTGCCATTTGCCAAGCCCCATCGGCACGCGGGCCTCTTCAAGGGTTATCTCAATATCGAAGGCCTGGCGGAAGGCCTCGACGAAGATTTGCGTCGGGGCGAAAGAGCCGAAGTCTACGGTGGTGCCTGCCCAGTCAAGGATCAGTGCGCTAATACGGTTCATGGCGGTTCCTTAATGTTTCCAGTACATGGCGTTGTCGATAGCCGCCAGCAGGGCGGTGATATCGGCGTCGTAGACTTCGCCAATGTTGCCGATGCGGAAGCAGTCGCTTTGCGATACTTTGCCCGGATAGATAACGAAGCCCTGATCTTTCAGCTTCTGGTAGAAGGTGTGAAAGCGATACTGCGGCGCATCCGGTGAATAAAAGGCGGTAATGATCGGCGAGTGCAGGCTATCGTCGAGCAGCGGCCGGAAGCCGAGCGCGCGCATCCCGGCGACCAGCCGGCGCTGATTGTTGCGGTAGCGCTGATGGCGAGCGCTGACGCCGCCCTCCTGCGCCAGCTCTTTCAGCGCCTGGGCGAAGGCCAGCACGGTATGCGTCGGCGAGGTGAAGCGCCACTTACCGTGGTTGTCCTCCATGCAGCGCCACTGGGCGTACAGATCCAGCGACAGCGAGCGCGAACGGCCTTTGCAGGCGGCCAGCTCCGCTTCACGGGCAATCACGAAGGCAAAGCCCGGCACGCCCTGAATGCATTTATTGGCGGAGCTTATCAGGTAATCAATATTCAGCGCGGCGATATCCAGTGGAATGCCGCCGAAGCTGCTCATCGCATCGACGATATAGCGTTTATCGTACCGTTTCGCCAGTTCGGCCACCTCTTCGATCGGATTCAGCATACCGGTGGTGGTTTCGCTGTGTACCATCGCGATATGGGTGATCGCCGGGTCGTTCTGCAGGATCTGTTCGATCGCGGCCGCGTCCGGACGGGAGACTTCGCCACAGTCGTAAGGGTGGCAGGCGATGCCCATCAGTTGCGCCATCTCAATCATACGCGCGCCATAGGCGCCATTGCTGACGATTAGCACTTTGCCTTGTTCGCCGATGACGCTGCCGAGCACCGCTTCGACCGCGTAGCTGCCGCTACCCTGCAGCAGCACTGCGGTATAACCGTCGGCCGGGGTAGCCAACTGCACCAGCTGCTGGCGAATGGTCTGTACCACGCCGAGATTGTAATCATCATCCCAGGTGCAGCTATCGAACAACATCGCCTCTTTCACCGTACGGGAGGTGGTTAACGGGCCGGGGGTCAGCAGCAGGTAATTTCGTGAAGTCATTTGTCTCACCATTTGGTCTATACCAGATTTATAGTTATCATGGAGACAAAGCCGGGAAAGGGTCAAAGGAAATGTGGCGCTGCAACAAAAAATTCATCTGGCTATGTATAATGAGCGCACGAAAAGTGGCAGTGAGTAAACATGAAATCACCCTCTGGCGAGATGCCGCAATACCTGATGATTAAGGCGCAGCTGCAGGCGCGTATTCAAAACGGCGCCCTCAAAAGCGGCGACAAGCTGCCTTCCGAGCGCGAGCTGTGCGCGCTGTTCAACACGACGCGGATTACGGTGCGTGAGAGCCTGGCGCAGCTGGAGGCCAGCGGCGTGATTTACCGCGCCGACCGCCGCGGCTGGTTTGTGACGCCGGAGCGTCTGTGGCTGGATCCGACGCAAAATACCAACTTCCACAAGCTGTGTCTCGAGCAGGGGCGCGAACCGAAAACGGTGCTGCTTGATGGCCGCCTGGCTGCCGTGCCGCTGGATGTAATGGCGCCTCTGGCGCTGCAGCCCTTCGATCAGGTCTATTTGCTGACCCGGCTGCGCTATGCCGACGGCCGGCCGGTGTGCTACTGCGAAAACCACTGTCTGCCCGCGCGGGTGCCTGAGCTGCTGCGCCACGATCTCAACGGCAGTCTGACCGAGATTTATCAAACTCACTACGACCTGATCTATACCAGTATGCATCTGTCGTTTTATCCCACCTCAATGCCGCCGCAGGCCGCCGAGGCGCTGGGGGTGATGGAGGGGCGCCCGGCGCTGCTGTTGCGCAGGCTGAATTACGATCAGCATGGGCGTATTCTCGATTATGATATCGAATACTGGCGGCATGACAGCCTGCGGATCGAAGTCGATACCCATTGATTTTATTAGTTAAATTTTTTGATCTCCCCGGTGGCGCTAGCGCTTACCGGGGCTACGCATCCCGCTCGTTTTAACTCCTTCGACACACTTCTTTCATCGTTTTGTCATAAACCATCGGTAGCGTGAAGGCAAATCTGGTCTACACCAGAATAACTAACTGCGATGAGGCTTACACGATGAAACTCTCCCGACTTGCTCTGCTGTCCCTGTTCGCGCTGACCAGCTCTCCGGTTTGGGCGGACGGCGTCGTCACGGTTTACTCCGCCGACGGCCTGCATGACGGCGATAACAGCTGGTATCAGAGCCAGTTCGCTGCCTTCACCAAAGCGACGGGCATCAAAGTGCAGTATGTGGAAGGCGGCTCCGGCGCGATCGTCGAGCGTCTGGCCAAGGAGCGCACCAATCCGCAGGCTGATGTGCTGGTCACGGTGCCGCCGTTTATCCAGCGCGCCGCGAAAGAGCAATTGCTGGCAACTTTTACCCCGCAAGGTAGCGCGCAGATCCCCGGCGCCAACGACCGCTATTCGCCGCTGGTGAACAACTATCTGACCTTCATCTATAACGGCCAGTTGCTGAAAACCGCGCCGGCCAGCTGGCAGGATCTGCTGGATAGCCGCTTTAAGAACAAGTTGCAGTACTCCACGCCGGGCCAGGCGGGCGACGGTACCGCGGTGATGCTGCAGGCGTTCCACAGCCTCGGCGGCAAAGACGCCGGCTTCGAGTATCTGGGCAAGCTGCAGGCCAATAACGTTGGCCCATCGGCCTCGACCGGTAAGCTGACGGCGCTGGTCAACAAAGGCGAGCTGTACGTCGCCAACGGCGATCTGCAGATGAACCTGTCGCAGATGGCGCGTAACCCGAACGTTAAAATTTTCTGGCCGGCGGATGACAAAGGCGAGCGCAGCGCGCTGGCGCTGCCCTACACCATCGGGCTGGTGCAGAACGGACCGAACAGCGAAAACGGCAAAAAGCTGATCAATTTCCTGCTGGATAAACCGGCGCAATCCAGCGTCAGTGCGCGCTCCTGGGGCCTGCCGGTACGCAGCGATGTGGCGCCGGATGATGCTAACTTTAAGGCGGCGAAAGCGGCGCTCGACGGCGTGAAGAGCTGGGAACCTAACTGGGACGATGTCGCGGTATCGCTGTCGGCTGACATTGCCCGCTGGCATAAAGTGACCGATAGCGAGTAAGCCTGATGTTGATGAAAACCACCGTCACTTCTTCCCCGTCGCTGGCGGGGACGTCCGGGATCACCCTGGACTCGCTGCGCGTTTCATACCACGGCAACGTGGTCTTAAAACCGCTGTCATTGACCATTGAGCCCGGTGAGGTGCTGGCGCTGATTGGCCCTTCCGGTTCCGGGAAAACCACGGTGCTGCGGGCGATTGCTGGTTTTGTGAAACCGGCTGGCGGGCGGATCCTGATCGGCGATACTGACGTCACCCAGCTGCCGCCGTACAAACGCGGGCTGGCGATGGTGGTGCAGAACTACGCGCTGTTCCCGCATATGAAGGTGGAAGATAACGTTGCTTTCGGCCTGCGGGCGCAGAAGCAGCCCAGGGGGCTTATCGCCGAGCGGGTGACTGAAGCCTTAAAAATCGTCGGCATGGCGGATTACGCCACCCGCTACCCGCATCAGCTTTCCGGCGGCCAGCAGCAGCGCGTGGCGATAGCCCGCGCGATTGCCGTGCGTCCTCGGGTGCTGTTGCTTGATGAACCGCTGTCGGCGCTGGATGCGCAAATTCGCCATAACATGGTGGAAGAGATTGCCCGTCTGCATCGCGAACTGCCGGAGCTCACCATTCTCTACGTCACCCACGATCAGACCGAAGCGCTGACCCTGGCGGACAAAATCGGCATCATGAAAGACGGGTCGCTGATCGCCCACGGTGAAACGCACGAGCTGTACCACTATCCGCCGAACCGCTTTAGCGCCGAATTCCTCGGCCGCGCCAATATCCTGCAGGCGACGGCACTGAAAGACAGCCCCGAGCCGGGGCTGGTTAGCGTGAGCTGTGGCGGCGGCCTGATTAACGCCTTCAGCCGGGGCGGCCTGCATGGCAACAACAAGCTGTTATGCATTCGCCCGCAGCACATGAGCCTGGCGCCGCGATCGGCAACTAGTAATCGTCTCAATGCTACCCTGACCTCGGTACACTGGCAGGGCGATCTGACGCATCTGCTGTGCGATGTTGCCGGCGAAGCGGTGCGGATCGTCATGACCCACGTGAACCCGCTGCCGCGCGCGGGGGACAAGCTGGCGCTCTACTTCGAACCTGGCGATGCGGTTCTGATCGAGGTGCAATGATGGCGCAAACCCTCACGCTTGCGCGTCCGGCGCGAAACTTACGGCCTTACCTGTGGCTGGCATTGCCGCTGCTGGTGCTGGCGACGCTATTTTTCTATCCGCTACTGCTGATCGCCGAACAGGCGCTGCGCGACGCCAGCGGCAACCTGAGCCTCGAGACCTTCTGGCAGGTGATCGACTCTAAGCGCTTTATTGGCGCGCTGCTCAATACCTTACAGATTGCGGTGTTCGCTACCCTTGGCTGCCTGGTGCTCGGCAGCGTGCTGACGCTGATTCTGGTCTTTATTCCGTTCCCCGGAAGCCAACTGGTGGGCCGGGTCATTGATACTTTTATTGCGCTGCCGACCTTTCTTATCACTCTCGCATTCACCTTTATTTACGGCTCGGCGGGGCTGCTCAACGGCACCCTGATGGCGCTGTTTGCTTTTGAACTGCCGCCGGTAGACTTCCTCTATTCGATTAACGGCGTGATTCTGGCGGAGATTACCGTCTTTACGCCGCTGGTGATGCGCCCGCTGATGGCGGGACTGCGGCAGATAGATAAGAGCCAACTGGAAGCGGCGAGTATTCTCGGCGCCCATCCGCTACGGGTGATTACCCAGGTTATCTTCCCGGCGGCGCTCCCGGCGCTGATGGCGGGCGGCAGCCTGTGCCTGCTGTTGACCACTAACGAGTTCGGGATCGTGCTGTTTATTGGCGCCAAAGGGGTCAATACCCTGCCGATGATGGTCTACAGCAAGGCGATTCTGGAGTCGGATTACAGCGTGGCCTGCATGATTGCGCTGATCAATATTCTGCTGTCGCTGGGGCTGTTTATGCTCTATCGGCTGGCGGCGGCGCGCACTGGCGTAAGGAGTTAACGATGTTGATTTGGTCGCGTAAAGGCCGCGCGGCGGCGGGCGCGCTGGCGGTGACGCTTTTTGCCGGCGTTTTCCTGCTGCCGCTGGCGGTGATTTTACTCTCCAGCCTGAGTAAACAATGGAACGGCCTGCTGCCCACCGGCTTTACCTTTGCCCACTTTGTTAACGCCTTTCGCGGCGCGGCGTGGGATTCGCTGTTTTCGAGCCTGATGGTGGGCTTCTGCGCCAGCCTGTTGGCGCTGCTGTGCGGGATGTGGGCGGCGCTGGCGCTGCGCCAGTATGGCGCGACGCTACAGAAATATCTTGGCCTGGCGTTTTATCTGCCCAGCGCTATCCCCTCGGTTTCCGTCGGACTGGGCATTCTGGTGGCGTTTAGCCAGGGGCCGCTGCAGATGAACGGCACCTTCTTTATCGTTCTGGCGGCGCACTTCGTGCTGATCTCCGCCTTTACCTTCAGCAACGTAACGACCGGGCTGGCGCGTATTTCCGCTGATATTGAAAACGTCGCCTCCAGCCTGGGCGCTTCGCCGTGGTATCGCCTGCGCCATGTGACGCTGCCGCTGATGACGCCGTGGATGATCTCGGCGCTGGCGCTGAGCCTGTCGTTGTCGATGGGAGAGCTAGGGGCGACGGTGATGATCTATCCGCCGGGCTGGACGACGCTGCCGGTGACCATTTTCAGCCTCACCGATCGCGGCAATATCGCCGATGGCTCGGCGCTGACCATTGTGCTGGTGGGCGTCACGCTGCTGTTGATGATGAAGCTTGAGCGCATCGCCCGCCGATTAAGCCAGAGATAAAGAATTGATGACGCCACCAGGGCACGGGGCTGACTGCCCGGCGGAGCTGTTGCTTGCCGGTCCTGGGGGGAAGGCGATTTTCTGTAGGCCGGATAAGGCATGTATGCCGCCATCCGGCACAGCCGCGGGTACGGTGCCTGACCGCCCGGCGGCGCTGCGCTTGCGCGGGCCTGGGGGTGGAATCCCGCAGGCCTCCTCAGTTGTAGCCCGGCTAAGCGTAGCGCCAGCCGGGAACGCTCCTTCGACAACGCTATCGCATCAGAACCACGCCTCAAACATCCCACCGACGTTCAGCGAATCCAGCTGCTGGTCTTTGGTGTTGTTGACCTTCGCGGTGTGCTCGTTGTCCACCTGGCCGCCGGTCACGTAGAAGCGCAGCATCGGACGGAACTCCGGCCCCATGCCGATGGCGATGTTCTGCGACAGCGTCAGCTTCCAGCCGTGGTTATCCCCGCCCTGGTCGTAATCCACGCGCTGGTAGCCCGCTTCCAGCCAGGTGGAGTGCACGTCGTTCCAGAAGTACATCGGCCGCACGATGGCGCCGTAGTTTTTGCGGTTGTCGGTATTATCTTTGCCGTTGTCGTAGTCATGGAAGGCCAGCAGATATTCCACCTGCGCCTGCTGGGTGAACTTATGGCTGCCCTCGAAGCTGGCGTAGACCGTGGTCAGGTCGTCGGTCTTGTTGTAGACGCTGTTATCCGAGTTGTCGGAATAGCGCAGGATCACCTTGTTCACCCCGCTGTCGTTGGTGTGGCTCAGCACCAGGCCGCCCTGCCAGGCTTCGAGACGCGCGTCGCTGTCCACCGCCTTTGAGTCAAAGCCGTAGTTGGCGTACACCTCGACGTCGATCGGCCCGGCCTTGATGTTGTGGGTTTTGGTGGTCAGCGCGTAGTGGCCGTTGTCGCCGGTGTCGGAGCTGCCGGTACAGGTGATGCGCGACGGGTTGGTCTCGTCGGCCATCACTTCCGGGCTGCAGGATTTCACCTGCGACACAGCCGCCACGTCGAACTGCACGCCGCCGATATCAAAGTTCTTTACCCCGGCGCCCTGGCCGTCGTGG